>JBGPHB010000614.1:0-4161 GCA_041484155.1 Bryobacteraceae bacterium | reverse complement strand
TTTCTCATATTGGCCAACTTCAGACAGGGTCGATTTGCGGACCGAGATGAGCCGGATCTTCGACGTGGTTGCATCAACCTCGGACCATAGGTAGAACAACGAGAGAATCGCCCCGTTGCTGGCGCAACCGATCGAGAACCAGCGTTCTTCGAATTCGCTGTGGGCCAGATCGGCGATCGTAAGGATGCGTGGATCGTTGAACGCCGTGATCGCAAGTTCGAAGGAAACGCCATGCTTTCGGAGGTTCGGAGCGGCCTTGATCTCATCCCACTCAAACCGAAACTGCCGCTCATTCACAATGGGCTCTTTCCCCATGCTAGCGGAAATTCGCCGCCCCAGCGCACCTCGGATGGGAGGGGAACGGTCACTTCAGTCGGGCGCCGATGGGGACTTCTTCGAGGAAGCTGGCAAGGACGGGGCTGCCGTCTTCCAGGGAGGCGGCGACGATCATGCCTTGGGACTCCAGGCCGCGCAATTTGCGGGGGGCCAGGTTCGCTACGATCACTACTTTGCGGCCGACGAGCTGCTCCGGTTTGTAGGCGAGGGCGATGCCGGCGACGATGCTGCGGGGCTGCGGCTCGCCGATGTCGACGTGGAGGTGCAGAAGTTTGTCGGCGCCTTTGACCGCGGCGGCATCTTTGACGATGCCGACGCGCAGGTCGACTTTGGTGAAGTCGTCGATGGTGATGTGCGATACCGTTTTTCCGAGCAACGCCTGTTGGCGGGCAAGCTCTTCGACTTCGAGTTCTCTCATCTTATCGATCGAAGCCTTCGCGTCGGCGCGCGGAAACACCCCCGTCACTGCGCCGAGCGATTGCCCGCTGCGCAGTTGGCCCCATTGCAGGTCTGCCGTGCGGATCTCGTCGATGGACTGCGTGAAGCCGAATTGGGACCAGATTTTCGCGGCGGATTCCGGGATCACGGGCGATAGCAGCGCGGTCACGATCCGTAGCGCCTCGGCGGTCGTGTAGAGCGTAGAGTCCAACTCCGCTTGCGCAGCCGGATCTTTGGCGAGCTTCCAGGGAGCGTGCTCGACGATGAATTTGTCAACGATTGAGATCAGGCCCCAGATGACCTCGAGGGCGGTTGAGAACTGGAATTTCTCGTAGTATGTCAGGGCGTAGTCGACTACTTCGGCGGCACTCCTGGCAATCGTCGGATCGCCTGGAGAACCGGGTACTGCACCGCTTCGATATTGGTGAATCATCGACAGCGTCCGGCTGGCGAGGTTGCCGAGGCCGTTCGCCAGGTCCGAGTTGTAGCGGCCGACCAGAGCGTCGTAACTGAAGCTCCCGTCCTGGCCGAAGACGATTTCTCGCAGCAGGAAGTAGCGCAGCGCGTCCGTGCCGAGCACCTTGTGAATGGGCGTGGCGCGCACGATATTGCCACGCGATTTACTCATCTTGTCGTTCTCGAACAGAATCCAGCCATGGGCGAAGATGTGCTTGGGTAGCGGCAGTTCGGCCGCCATCAGAAACGCGGGCCAATAGACGGCGTGGAAGCGCACAATCTCCTTGCCGATCAAATGGAGGTCGGCTGGCCAAAGGCCCTCCCCTTGGACGGCGGACATGTAGGTGCTGAGGGCGTCGAACCAGACGTAGAAGACGTGCTTGTCCTCGCCTGGAACGGGAATGCCCCATTTGATGGTGGTGCGGCTGATGGAAAGGTCCTGCAAGCCCTGCTTGACGAAGGCCAGCACTTCGTTGCGTCGCGTTTCCGGGAGGATGAAATCGGGCTGCGATTCGTAGAGGTCGAGCAGTGGCTTTTGAAAGGCCGACAGGCGGAAATAGTAGTTTTCTTCGGTGACGGTCTCTGTGGGACGGCCGCAATCCGGACACGCGTCGCCGGGTTTGGCATTGTTCACGTAGGCTTCATCGAACACGCAGTACTGGCCGGTGTAGTTGCCTTTGTAGACATGGCCGCGCTCCACGCATCGATGAAACAGATCGCGCACGACGGAGGCGTGGCGGTCGCTGGTGGTGCGCTCGAAGCGGTCGATGTGCAGGCCGAGCGTCTGCCATTGTTGCCGGAATTCCCCGGCGATGACGTCTGTGAATTCCTGTTCGGTCTTGCCGGCGGCTTTGGCGGCGCGCTCCACCTTCTGGCCGTGCTCGTCGGTGCCGGTGGTGAGCACAGGTTCGAAACCCTGCATTCGCTTCAGTCTGAAGATGGTATCGGCCGCGATGGTGGTGTAGGCGTGGCCGATGTGCGGCGCGGCGTTCGTATAGTAAATCGGTGTGGTGAGATAGTATTTCATCGCGAATTAGTTGATGGGCGCCGGGATCGCGGAGCCATCCGCTCTCGGGTCGGACGCGGCGAAATTGGTGCCGGTTTTCGAATTGTGCAGAATGGCCTGGCCTCGTCCCATCAATTCCATATATCCACGCAGGGTCTGAATCACGTGTCCGCGCCGCGTAAGTTGCCGAACCGTGGCGGCCGGCACGCGGGATTCGATCGAGAGCTCACAACCCGCGGCGTTGCTCTTGAAGAAGCGGGGCGCTTCCAATGCTTCCTGCAGGTTCATCCCGAAGTCGACGAAGTTGGAAACGAACTGGGCGTGCGCCTCGGGCTGAACGTTGCCGCCCATGATGCCGAATCCGATGTGTTCGTCGCCGCGCTCCATGAAAGCGGGGATGATGGTGTGGAACGGCCGCTTGCCGGGCGCGAGGACGTTGGGATGGCGGGCGTCGAGCGTGAAGCCCGCTCCGCGGTTCTGGAGCGCGAAACCCATTCCCTCCACGGTGACTCGGGAGCCGAAGGCGCTGTACAGGCTCTGGATCCAACTGGTGATATTTCCGTCCTGGTCGACTACGGTCAGGTACGTGGTATTGCTTCCGACCGGATCGCCGGCGGCCACTTCGCAATTCGCCTTTTCGGCATTGATCAGCGCGGCGCGTTTCTGCGCGTATTTATTGGAGAGCAATTGCTCCAGCGGCGCGTGATAGGTGCGCGGGTCGGCATCGTAGGCGTGCACGTCCGAGTAGGCCAGCTTCATCGCCTCGATTCTCTCGTGTAACTCGGCGGCGCTTAACGCTCCTGCCGGGGCTGGCGGTCTTGTTCCCATAATGTTCAGCATTTCCAGAGCAGCGAAGCCCTGACCGTTGGGCGGAAGTTCGTAGACTCGCCAACCGCGATAGTCGATGGAGACCGGCTCGACCCACTCCGACGAAAAGGACGCCAGGTCTTGCGCGGTCATCGTTCCGCCCAGATGCTGGGAGGTCTGCAGAATGGCAGCGGCGATCACGCCTTTGTAAAATGCGTCTGTCCCCTTTTCGGCGAGGAGGCGGAGGGCGCGGGCCATGTCGGGATTCTTGAACAGGTCTCCGGTTTTGGGGGCGGGAAGGAACACTCGCGCCGATTCGTTGTTCGCATTCAGGTTTTTCACCAGGGAGTTGCTGTCCCAATATTCATTGACCCCTTCGTGCACGGGGAAACCTTGCTCGGCGAAAGCGATCGCGGCTTGAAACAGGTCTTTCCACGGGAGTTTGCCGAAGCGCTGGTGCATTTTGTACCAGCCGTCCACCGCGCCGGGAACCGTCACGCTGTGAATGCCTTGGCCTGGCATCGTCATGATGTCCTTCTTGTTCAAGAACTCGCGCGACAAACCTTGCGGCGCGACGCCGGAGCCGTTCAGCCCGGTCAGCTTTCCGGTTTTTGCGTCCCAGTAGATGGCGAAGAGATCGCCTCCCATGCCGGTCATCATGGGTTCGGTAACGCCGAGGACGGCGTTGGCAGCGATGGCGGCGTCGACCGCAGAGCCGCCGCGAGCGAGGATTTGTGCGCCGGCTTGCGAGGCCAGCACCTGGCTGGTGGCGACGATGCCTTGCTGGCTGATGACCATCGACCGGCCGTAGTTGCGGCCTTGGGCATGAAGAGTCGTGACAAGAGCTAACGCCGAGAGTAATCGCTTCATTGCTTCAAGTATGCTTCATGTGCGGCTGCTAATACTTGGGGGAGTGGGGTACCGGTGCGCATCGCGATGGCGCGGCAATCTTCGTATTCCGGAGTGACGCCATGGCCCGAGACTTTCATCCGGACTTTGCCGAAGGGAGTCTCGACTTCGACGATGCGGCGTTCCTCTACGCGGCGCTCGGCCGCATGGATCCGCAGACCTAGCGTGGAGGTTTCGGCGAAGATGATCTGCGCCAGGCGTTCCTGGTC
>JBGPHB010000613.1:0-4169 GCA_041484155.1 Bryobacteraceae bacterium | reverse complement strand
GGCAAGTTGAATCCGGATGGTCACGGGCGTCCCCGGAGGCGAATACTTTAACGCATTACCCAACAGCTGTTTGACGGCGAGCTTCACCAAGCGCCGATCGAGGGCGACTTGAGGTACTTGCGCTGGGCATACGACCTCGATTCGGCGATCCTCGATTTCGGTACGCAGCGAGGCGACCACTTCACGGACAATCTCACCCACGTTTGAGAGCTCGAACTGAACATCGAACTGTGCGGTATCCAGGCGTGCCATTTCGATCGCATTATCGATGAGCTCCGTCAAATGCGCGGCCTCTTCGTCGGCGATCTTCAGAAGTTCCGCCCGGCTGGCTGCAGGTTGGTCCGGGCTGGCCAGCAGGGACGTGGTTGCGGCCTTGATGGAAGTGAGAGGAGTTTTGAATTCGTGCGCCATGGCGTCGATCAGCGTGGTCCGTAGTTGCTCGCTCTGCCGCGCGGCTTCGACCTGATGAGCAAGATCCTGGGCTTTGGCTCGCTCCAGTCCGATGGCAACCAGATTGGCAATGCCTTGCAGCACCGAATCCTGCATCTGAGCGCCTTGCAGGGCGAGGCTCGCAATCGGCTCGGAGCCGAGCCGGACCGCCGTGATGACGCGCCTCTGTTGTGGATCGGCGAAAGTCGTACCGTTCAAAGCGGCTTCGCGAAGCTGATCATCCATACCCTCAAAATCGGACGGCCCGGCCCGATGGATCTCGTCACTACGCCGGTCGTACAACACCGTGGCGCTCAATCCAAAAATGTCCGCTAGTTTCTGGGCGAGCTGTTTGGGAACGGGCCCGGTTTGATCGATTAACAGAATGGCTCGGCTCAGGGTATACAGGCGCTCGATGTCCATTTGCCGGTTCACAGCCTCCAGAGCCCGTCGTTTGGCCTTGTCGGAGAGGCGGCTCGCGATGAGCGATGTTGCAAGAAAACTGAACAGAGCTACCCAATTTTGTGGGTCGGCGATGGTGAACGTGCCCACCGGCGGAAGAAAGAAGAAGTTGAAGGCTAACGTCGCGAGAACCGAGGACAAGCAAGCTTCCACGAATCCCCAGGTGCTGGCAATGAGCAACACGAAAAGCAGATACGCGAATCCAACCGTCGTGGGGTTCACTGGGACCACGCGGGTCGCAACGAATGTGACGATTCCGACGCCGGCCATCGACAAGAGTGACCGGGCTGCAAGCTGACCCAAAGTCTTGCGTCACCCCCGCTGATATTCTACGCGGATAGTCCCGTGCTTTGCGGACGGGGGGGCCCCGCCCGAGACCCCGGCCCGGGGTCATGCCCCCCAACTTCCGTCTCCACCTTCTCGCTTCTACTCAACCGCTTAGGAATTCAGCAGTAGTTCGATCTCCGTTCATCGGTGTTAATCTGCGGCCAGTTGGTTTCATGACGCCCAAACAAATCCAAGCCTCCCGAGCCAACGGATCTCGCTCCCGGGGCCCCACCACCGCGCTGGGCAAACAGAATTCCGCCCGCAACAGCACCCGCCACGGCCTGCTGGCCCGCACCGTGGTTCTGGAAGAAGAATCCGCGGACCGCTTCCTGAGATCTTCTCGCGGCCTATATGGACGAATACCAACCCCGGGCCGCATCCCAAGTCTCGCTGGTCGAGACCATGGCTGTAGCCCGCTGGCGTCAGTTGCGAGTCTGGGGAGCCCACAAGACCGCCATGGACCGTGACATGGCTCTGCGAGATCCAAACGTAGGACCGGCGTTCGTCCGAGCCCTCCTGGCCCTGCGCGGCTCGCCTGAGAGCTCCTGTCCTCCGGAAGTTGTACTTCGCTACGAGATCGCCTTCGACCGCCAATTCTCCCGCGCCCTCACCCGTCTGCTCGCCCTTCAGTCCCGTCGAACCGGCTCCCCACCGGCCAAACCTCGAAGGACGAAACAATCTCCACTGCGAAACGAACCCCAGAGGAGATTGAAAGTAATCAAGCATGAATGTGCATCCAGCACGCCACGGCCGCCCGCTCCGTATGTTGCCTCGGTGGGCGCGCTAAGATGACATTCTGGGGGGTAATCCCCTTGACCAGGCAACGCGTCCGCCTCGTTGAGAGGAGTTCGCCCATCCGGGGACACCGAAGCCGCTCACGGCCGCCTATGTTGGAACGCGCGAGCATTTTAAGCGAGGAAACCCGATGAACGAAAATGACGTCACCCCCGAAATCCTCAGCGTCCTGCGGTCCATGGAGCTGTTTCAAGGGAAAGACGCGGACGAGTTGGTCGAGTGGCTGGGTAAGGCGCCCTTCGAGGGCGGCGCGGAGTGCGCGCTGCGCGAATTCGCGGCCGGGGAGCGGATCATTGCCGAGCGAAGCTTCGGAAACTCTCTTTACATCCTCATCCGCGGCACCGTGGGAGTCTCCCAAGGAGCGGAAGCCCGGGAGGCGGCCACTCTCCGCAAAGGGAGCTCTTTCGGTGAAATGACGCTGATCAGCGGTCTGCCTCGGGCCGCGAGTGTCACGGCGCTGGAACCTTGTCTGGCGATCGAGGTTCCCCGGCGGGCGTTCGAGCTGTGGATGAAGAAGCCGGGACCGTTTCGCAACGCCATGGACCGGCTCTACATCGAGCGCGGCCTCGCCAACCATTTGCGGATGATTCCAGAGTTCGCCGATATCCATCCGCAATTGCTGGAGGAACTGGTGAAGAAGGCCCGGCTGCGGATCTTCTCCAAGGACGAAGTGGTCATCCGGGAAGGCGACGAGGGAGACAGTTTCTACCTGATTCGCGACGGCTATGCGCGCGTCGTCAAAAGCATGGCCGGGGGCTCGCAGCGTATCGTGGCGTATCTCAGGGACGGTTCGTATTTCGGAGAGTCCGCCCTGCTCCACTCCGAGCGCCGCAACGCCACCATCCTGGCTATGGGGAAGCTGGAAGTGATTCAGGTGATGAAGGATGACTTCTTCGTGCTGCTGAACACGGATGAGACCCTGACGGACCGGATCCAAGCGAGGGAACAGAAGCGGCAGGAAGCGCCGCCTTCCTCACAGCCGGCCACACCCCTGGGATTCGTGGGCGAGGTGGTGCAGCGCGGCGTGGTCAAGGCAACCTCGGCCCTGGTAATCCATCTCGACCTGTGTACGCGCTGCGGGAACTGCGTCAAGGCATGTGCCGAGTTGCACGACGGAATCTCGCGCCTGACGCGCCATGGCATGCTGTTTGAGGAGCCGGCGCCGGAGCCCGAGTCCCCGATGGAACGGCTGCTGGTGGCCACCTCCTGCATGCACTGCCTCGATCCGGAATGCATGATCGGCTGCCCCACCGGCGCCATCACGCGCGACGTGAATGGCGAAGTGGTGATCCAGGACTCCTGCATCGGCTGCGGAAACTGCGCCCGGCGCTGCCCTTACGGCAACATCTCGATGGCGGACGTACGGTCACAGGAAGAGCTGGCAAAGCAGCAAACCGGTGCACCGCTTATCGGCCGGTACCTGAAACTCTGGCGGACACCGGAAGACGAACCGATGATGCACGAGATCGAAAAGAGCAATGCGAAGGCCGTGGTGAGGCGCATCGCGGTCAAGTGCGACCTGTGCCAGGCATACAACTACAATCACGGGTGTGTGCACAATTGCCCGTACGGCGCGATCGAGCGGATGGATGGGCGCGCCTATCTGCATCAGCTTCGAGGTGCGGAGTGAATGGCGAGCGGGTGGCCGGCTCCAGCGCCCGGATTTCCACGAGCGGGATATCCGCGGGCCGAATCGAGCGGCTGTGGCAAGCGTTGGCGGTGTTATCGGTGGCAGCGCTTTCCTGGTGGTACTTTACGGCGCACCGGCATCCGTCGGCGAACCGTTATCACGACCTGGTGATCCCGCTCGGCTGGATCGGAACCGCGCTCGCGCTGCTGGCGACCGCCCTCAGTGTCCGCAAGCGCATGGCCTACCAGGGTGTGGGAAGGCTGTCCGGCTGGCTGAGCGCGCACATCTATCTGGGCGCGGTGGCGGCCTTCGCGATCTTCTACCACGCGGGTTTTCGTACGGGCGGCCCGCTCTCGGGCTGGCTGCTCGCGTTTTTCTCGCTCACTGTTGCCAGCGGGCTGTTGGGCTGGTGGCTGGCCCGGAACGTCCCGCCGCTGCTGACCGCCATGGAGGAGAGGCCGGCCATCCTGGAAGACTTGCTTGCCGTGCGCGCCGATTGCCTTCGAGGCATGCTCGAGCTGGCCGG
>JBGPHB010000612.1:0-4176 GCA_041484155.1 Bryobacteraceae bacterium | reverse complement strand
GGAAACGGATGCGAATGCATTCGCACCATGCCCAACGGCAGACACCGCCCGTCGGGATTGTACTTTCCGTTGTCCGCCTGCCGGGCGTTCCTTAGATCCCGCGCCCAAGGCTGATACGGCAGACCGTCCTTTAGCCGTACGGCGATGTTGGTGAACTCGGAGGGAAGCTGCGCGGCGCCCGCGACGGGTGCGGTAGCTTCGCCGAGGGCCGGTTCCCACAATCCAGAGAAGTCCGGCTTGCCATCCATGGTCTTGGGGGCCGGTGCGGAGAGGTTGGGCTTGCCGTCCTTTGTCCGGGGAATCCCAGCGGTCGGATAGTTCAGCCACTGCGCCACCAGCGGAGCCGACAGGACGCAAGCCAGAATTCCCGCGCCGAGTTTGGTCATGAACTACTTCCCAACCAGGTGTTTGACGTCCTTCTCATTCTCGCTGCAAACGTACTCAATCAGGTCGGTGTCGGGAGCCGCCGTGAATTGAAGATTCACGTTCCACGGTTTCTTGTAGGCCTTGGGATCGTCGATGGTGATCTGAAGATCGATATGCCCAAAGTCGGGGCGGCGGAATCGTTCCGTCATGCGCATGGATTCGGTGCCGGGGTGGCCGCCGTTATCCAGCCAGTTGTTGTCCACAAAGCCCGAGGATTCCACCACCAGCGTGTCGCCTTCCCAGCGGCCAATCGAGTAACCCATCCAGGTGGGATTGGGATTCTTGGGGAGCGGGCGGCCATCCATATAGATCTGCCGGTAGCTGTGCAGCGCTTCGTAGAGGAACACCACCAGTCCGTTGGCATGCAGGATCTTGAAAGGATACGGGACCACGTGCTCACGGGGCATACCCGACAGGACGCAATACGCCTGAGGATCCTCTTTGCCCTGCGTCTCCAGCCGGTGCTTATACAGCGTTTCCGCCCAAGGTTGGAAAGGAACCTCGTCCGGCTTCAAGTCCCTGGCGATGTTTAACGTGTAGCCGAATTTCGGCTGCCAGACTCCGGAAAAGTCCGGCTTGCCGTCCAGTCCCTTGGGCGCAGGCGCGGAAAGATCGGGTTTGCCATCCTTGGTTCGCGGAACTCCACGCGTCGGGAAGTCGAGCCACTGGGCCGGCGCGGCTACCGCAAACAGGACCATCATGGCGATGGTTACATGCCCGCGTTTTTGTGCTTTTTCCAAGCAGATGTAGTCTATCAGATCCGTATGAGGCAATGAATGTCGCGTATACTGGTTCGGACTTGGGAGGAGACGATCATGTCTCGGGCCATCGCGTTCTTTCTCGTATTTCTCTTGCCCCGCCTTGCACTCGCTCATCACGGCGGGTCCGAGTACGACCTTAGCAAGACGGTCGAATTTAAGGGCAAGCTCACGCGCGTCGAATTGATCAACCCGCATTCGTGGATCTACTTCGACGTCACCGGAACAGACGGGAAGGTCAGTCACCATCGGTGTGAAACCAGGTCCGTGCACGTGCTGCGGCGCTCGGGCTGGACCAAAGAGATGTTTCCGGTGGGTCAGCAGATCACCATTGAAGCTTCGCCGAACCGGACCGACCCCGCTTCCTGCTACCTGCAAACCATCCTGTTGGCGGATGGAACCCGTATGGACCGGTACGGACAATACATCAAGGGCCAGCAAGGTGGCCTCCAGGAAGTCAGGGGCCCCATCGTTGCGCCGAAACACGACCGGCCGCCGCGACGCCCATCGGGCGAGCCGAACATATCGGGCGAGTGGGCGCCGGTACAGCAGGTCATGGTCAACCCGCGTGGCACCGGCGGCGGGCTGGTGCCGCTCGACCAATTGAATCAGTACAAGCCAGGCGAACGGCCAGCCAACGCTGGCCGAGGACGCGGCGCCGGCACTGGGCCGCGGCTCTATGGCGGGACCGAACTGACGGAGCTTGGAGAAAAGGCTGCCGCGGATTTCAAGCGCGAAGACAATCCGCGTTTCCGCTGCGAGACCACCAGCATCGTCTTTGACTGGACCTTCGACGGACCGGTCAACCGGATCACGCAGAACAAAAACACGATCGTGCTTGAGTACGGGCAGTTCGGGTTGAAACGCACGGTTTACATGAACCTGACGGAGCACGCGAACAACGTTAAACCGAGCCGCGCCGGGCACTCTATTGGACACTGGGAGAGTGACACGCTGGTCGTCGATACCATGGGATTCCTGCCAGGGTTTTTGAATACGCCGGTGCGTCATAGCGACCAGTTGCACGTCGTCGAGCGGTATTCGCTGGATCCGAACAAGATGGCGCTCAAGCGCAACTATGTCGCCGAAGATCCGGTGTACTTGAAGGGCAAATACACAGGCTCGGACACAATCCTTGTCGCGGACGCGCCGTATAGTCCAGGCAAGTGCCAGGAGTTGAACTTCATCGACTACTCGAAGCAGCAGAAGCAGTAGCTACGGCAGACGAAACCGTCTGCCCCACCTTGCCCTCAATGTTTCGCGAAGGTGTGGGGCAGGCGGTTTCGCCTGCCAGACTCAGTCCCAGCCTCAGGGCATGGTTCATTTCAGAAAACAGGGGGCTCGGGATGGCTTCGTAAAGGAAGGCCGTCACGAGCGGCGTGGGAAGGATCTTGAAGGCGCCGACGACGCACGCCGATTCGCCTTGCCATTGGACAGACGCGGGGTCCCGGGCGTGGGATAGTTCAGTCACTGCGCGGGAGCGGTCCCGGCCATCCAGAAAAACGATACAATGGCGACGGTCGCCATGCGTTGTAGGTTCATGGGGGCGCCTCTTCTTTCCCGGTTGCAGCCAGAATACTCCCAAGCGCCGCCGGGGTTGATAGACGAGTCAAGGAGAAACAGCATGCGAGGAAAGCTAAGTGGGATCGCGGTGGCGCTCCTGGTGGTGTCCGCCGCAGCTCAAAACCCGCCGCCACCAAGCCAGGCCCAGTCTTGGACTCCGCCTCGAACCGCGGATGGCCAGCCGGACCTCCAGGGGGTCTGGAGCAACGCCTCGATCATCCCTTTGGAACGGCCCAAGGAGTTGGAGGGAAAGCAATCTTTCACGCCGGAGGAAATGCCCGCTTACGAAGCGAAAGTTTTCGGCCGATCCTCGCGCGAAAGGCCGCTCGCCCCCGGCCAGGTTGGCACCTACAACAACTTCTGGTGGGACGCGGACTCCAAGCGCGCGCCCAATTTTCGCACCTCGATCATCGTAGATCCACCCGATGGGAAGGTTCCTCCACTCACCGCGGAAGCACGGAAGCGGTTCGAGGCGGACCAATCCCATGCCAGGGAACATCCGGCGGACGGTCCCGAAGACCGTCCGTTGTTTGAGCGCTGCATGGTGTACCCGATGACCGGACCACCGATGCTTCCTAGTTTTTACGACAACCATCAGTACGGTCCCCTCACGTCGAACTATCAGATCGTGCAAACACCCGCATACGTGGTGATCCTCATGGAGATCCTCCATGAGATTCGCATCGTTCCCCTGGACAGCCGTCCGCATCTGCCGCCCACAGTGCGTCAATGGCTGGGCGATCCGCGCGGGCACTGGGAGGGCAACACACTGGTTGTGGACAGCAGGAATTTCACCGGCAAGACCAAGTTCCGAGGCGCCGACGAGAATCTGCATCTGATCGAACGCTTCACCAGGACTGCTCCGGACGTCCTTCTTTACGAGTTCACGGTGGACGATCCGACGGCGTTCAGCAAGCCGTGGAAAGGGGAAATTCCCATGATCGCGAGTGACAGCTCGTTGTACGAGCACGCCTGCCACGAGGGCAACTACGGCCTTGCGGGAATTCTCGGAGGCGCCCGCGCGGATGAAAAGAGGGGGCTGAAGAGATAGAATCTACCTGATAGGAGAAACAACTGCATGCGCTCTACCCTCGTCGCGCTCGGGACGATCGCGATCCTCGCCGCTGTCGTACTCTTCGGCTACCTCGCCCCGCACGCGGCCGCGGCCACCGGGCCCATCCCGCTCAACTGCAACCGCGCCTGTCTGGAGGACGTGGTCCATCAATACCTCGCGGCGCTGGTGGCGCACGACCCTAAGCGTCTGCCGCTCTCGGCGGACGCGATGTACACGGAGAACGACCAGATGATCGAAGTGGGCGACGGCTTCTGGAAAACGGCGGAAGCCGTGGGCAACTACAAACACTACTTCGCCGATCCGGAATTCGGCCAGGTGGCCTTCATGGGTACCATGCGCGAAGCCGGGGCGCCG
>JBGPHB010000611.1:0-4182 GCA_041484155.1 Bryobacteraceae bacterium | reverse complement strand
GCAAGATCATGACTGAAGGCTTTTTGGCTGATGAAGTCGAGACCGCCAAAAAGGCGCTCCTCGATGAGCGCCAGTTGAACCGTTCGCAGGACCAGGCGCTGGTGCGGTTGCTCCAACGCAATGCCCAATTCGGCTGGACCATGGACCGCGAAGCCGAGCTGGAGCGCAAAATTTCCGCGCTCTCGGCGGCGGACGTCAATGCGGCCGTGAAGCGTCAACTGGACCTGTCCTCAATCTCCTACTTCAAAGGCGGAGACTTCAAGAAGTAACGCAGGCCCTGGCCTGCCGGTTGCCTTAATGGCCGGATGCAGGCCGGAGGCCTGCGTTACTGATCGAGACGTGGTTCGCCTCAAGCGTTGTACCCAGCGTCTGATCCAGCGCAACCCGCGCATCGTTGTACGCCACCAACGCCGAAAGTTCGGTGGACTGCGCCGCGGTCAAGTCTCGTTGCTGCTGAAGAACGTTGAACGGCGTCGAGGCTCCCAGGCTGAATTTCTCCCGCTCGGCGGCGAGCAGTTGTTCCTGCAACGCGCGATTCTTTAGGGCGGCCTCATGACGAACTCTGGCCTGGTGCAATGCTACAGCATAATTCGACACATCCACCATCACCTGGTTGAATTGTTTCCGCGTCGAAAGTTGCGTTTGACGAAGTTGGAGCTGGTCGATTCCATAGTCTGCCTGCGCCTGGTGGTTGCCAATGGAAGCCTGGAAAAAGGCGCCGATGCGTTCGGTGGGAAAATCGCGCCGGAACACCTGACCTAAGCCTGTACCGACGCCGCCGACGAAGTATGGGTCCGCGAACCCAAACAGACTCGCTGGTCTCGCCGTGCCCGCCAGTCCAGCCTGAGTCTCGCCGCCGATGACCTGTAAAGAGGGCAGCACTCCGTTCCTGGTTCCCAAGGCCGAGATCTCGGCGTTGGTAACGCTCGAAAGTTGCGCCGCCAAATCGCTTCTGTTTACAAGCGCCTTCTCGACCAACTCCTTCAAGGGCGGTAGATCGTCTTGATCGGGCACGGCGATCCGATCCAGCGCTACAATCCGCGCCGTAGCCAGCACCGGATCCGCGACTCCGGTCCGGCTGAGGACATTCTTAAGCCGCACTTCCTGTTGCTGGAGATTGGTTTGCGAAACCAGCAGATCGTTCTGGCTGGAAGCGACCCGGGCTTCCGCGGTAGTCACGTCCAACGGGGCCAGCGTTCCGATCTCTACCTGCTGCTTGTTGTTTTCATAGAACTGCTGTGCGACGTCCAAGGCGCTCTGCTTGGCTTTTACGTCTTCATCGGCGGCGACCAATCCGTAGTACAGGTTCAAGACGTTGACCACTACGCCGATGACCTGCGTTCTGAAATTCAAATCCGACGTCTTGAGGTTGGTCTTGCTGACCGCGATGGTGCGTGAATTAACGCCCACGCCGAAGCCGCGCAGCAGATTGTGCTGGAACGAAATTGCCAGACTGGGCGCCGACGAAGGATTCAATACGTCGGTAGGGGCATTCTCATTCAGGTAGTGTTCGCTATAGGTGAGGGTCGCGCTACCGCCGCTGAGAAAGCCTTGCTGAAGGGATAGAGTGTAGGCGCGCGTTTTCGTGACCAGGATCGAAGTGATGCTCTGCGTGGCGTTCGCCTGTGGCGTAGACGTGTGACTGAATGCCGTGGTTTCCTGGATGGACGGATCCAAGTTTTGCGTCACCGGACCAACCTGCGTGATGGTTGCATTACCTGTACCGTTGCCCGTGCGAACTCCGCCTATGGTGACGCCCGCGGCCGCCTGGCTACCTGCAACGCCCTGGCCGCTGGCCACTGAACCCGCCTGAGCCGCCGCGCTGGGCACGCCGGGCAACGCACCACCGGCTTCGGAACGCTGAAGCTGCCAGGCCGAAAGTATCGGGTTATAACGCGCTATTTCGAGATCGACGTTGTTTTCCAGCGCGAGCGCGAGCGCGTCCTGAACCGTTAGATAGAGATTGCCGGCCCGAACCAGATCCCGCAGCCGCCCGGAGTTCGCCAGGCGGACGGGTGGTACTTCGGCGCCCAGATAAGGCCTGCGGAAGATAAACGCCGAGGGGCGAATGGGCTCAATGGAGAGTTCCTGCGCGCCAAGCAGCGAGAGCGAGCAGAGATGGCTCAACAAGATGCGGCGGGTCATTTCCGCACCTCCGCGGGCAAGTTCGCCGGAAGCGTGGACGCCCGGGAGACCTGTCCCGATAGGGCTTCGTCGACGGAGATATGGTTCACTTCCAGCGTGTTTCCAAGCGCTTGGTCGAAAGCGATCCGAGCGTGGCTGTAATTGGCCAGGGCCTGTACTTCGGTGCTCACGGCGTTCGCCAGATCGCGCTGATCCAGCACGACCTGATAGGGCGTGGACGCTCCCAGCCGGTTCTTCTCGGTGTCCGCCTCCAGAGTCTGCCGCTGAAGCGCATGGGCCTTTACGGCCGCGTCATATCGTGCGCGCGCCTGCTGCATTCCGATCACCGCGTTTTGAACGTCCACGCGAATTTGATTGACGCTCTTCTGCAAAGTCAATTCGTTCTGCCGCAGCTCCAACTGGCTGGTTACATAGTCCGACTGCGCCGCCCGATTGCGAAGCGGAATGTTCAGCGAGAAGCCCGCCGAATAGTTAGGATAGTTCCGCCGGAAGATCTCGGCCAACAGATTGCCATATCCGCCGGTCAGATAGGCCAAGCCGCCGGCTGACGCAATTCCGAGTGGTAGGTCGCCGGTCAATCCGTTGTTGGTGGCCTCGGCAAAGGCCTGCAAGCTCGGCTTGAGCGAACTCTTGATGCCGGTAAGGTTCAACTTGTTGCTCTCGATGTTGATGCGGCTCTGCGCGATCTCCACACGCTTGCCGAGCGCTTCTTGCACCAACCCCTCCACCGGCGCGATCTGGGTTGGTTCCGGAAGAGCGATGCTGTCCAGAGGGATGATGTGCACATCGGTCAGGTTCGCGCTGGCCACGCCATTGCGGCTCAAGGCGTTCTTCAGGACCGTCTCCTGCTGTAGCAGATTCGTCTGTGAAATGAGCAGATCCTGCTGGCTGGTATAGACCTGCGCTTCGGCGCGCGTGATTTCAATCTCTGCCAGCGAACCGATGTCTACTTGCCGCTTGTTGTCCTCAAACAGTCGTTGCGCCGTCTCCAATCCGTTCTGGCGGGCGCGGAGGTCTTGATTGAAACTCACCAGGTCCCAGTACAGGTTGAGAATGGCCGAGACGGTAGTGATCACCTGCTGTTGGAATTGCAGGTCCGTGACCTTCAGGTTGTTCTTCTGAACGCGGATATTCCGGCCGTTGACGGCGGATCCAAAGCCTTGCAGCAGGTTCTGCGTCACTTGCACATCCAGGGCGCCCGAAGTAAAGGGATTCAAACTGAATCTTTGGCTGTTCACCCTGGTGTAGGTGCTGTTGTAGCTCAAGGTAGCGCTCAAGCCGAAGTCCCAATACTGCTGATACGAAGCCTGATAGGAACGCGTCGTTGAAATATTCGTGGTCGTTCCGGTCAATTGCGTATTGCTCTGCGGAGTGCTCGCGTGTTGAAAATTCGTGAAGAACGAAACCGTGGGATCGAGTGAGGAAATCGACGGTCCTAATTGCGTCACAATTCCGCCGCCCGAACTCACGCCCCCGCCACCCGCGGCGCCGACACCGCCGGCGTTCACGCTTACGCCCTGCAGACTCACGCTCTGGGGGCCTTGTGCCACGCCGACACCGACGCTTCGCAGCGCGCCGCCGCCCTGGGCGCGTTTGAGGACCTCTCTCGCCAGCAGAGGCCCGTATCGCTGTACTTCGACGTCCAGGCTGTTCTCGATCGCCAACGCGACCACGTCTTGCGCCGAAAGATACAGGTTGCCGGCGCGCACCAGAGACTCCAGGCGTGCCGTATTGGACAGATTAATCGGGGGAACGGTTCTCGGCCGATAAGGACGGGTCAGCCACCCCAGCCTGCCCTCTGCCGGGTCGATTCTGATTGCATTTTGGGCGGCGGCGGCGCCGGCGAACAGCACGGAAGCGCACACCAGCAATGGCGGAAGACGCATTTGTAATACCCCCCGGACAAAATAGAGCCTGACTCACGATCGCGACGTGGATCTATCTGACCTTCTCGTCGCGCTCCACTTTTCCGTCGCGGATGTGGATCACGCGCCAGGCGTGCATGGCGATGTCGTGCTCGTGAGTCACCAACATGAT
>JBGPHB010000610.1:0-4204 GCA_041484155.1 Bryobacteraceae bacterium | reverse complement strand
CTCTCATCGCGGATTTCTGAAATGCCTTCCAGCTTCTTCTCGTTCACCAGGCTGGCCGCGTGTTCGATCATGCGCGCCTTGTTCACCTGGTAGGGAAGCTCGGTCACGATGATGGCTTCGCGGTCCTTGCCGAACTTTTCCGTGGCCGCTTTGGCGCGGATCTTCATGGAGCCACGGCCGTTGGCGAAGTAGTCGTAAATCCCCTGCCGTCCGAGGATCAGGCCGCCGGTGGGAAAATCGGGGCCCTGCACCATCTCGATGATCTTGGAAAGATGAATCGCCGGATTCTGGACCAGCGCGATACACGCCTCGACGATTTCGGTCAGATTGTGGGGCGGAATGTTGGTGGCCATGCCGACCGCGATTCCCGAGCTGCCGTTGATCAGCAGGTTCGGGACGCGCGACGGCAGAACCTCGGGCTCGGACTCGCTGTCGTCGTAGTTGGCGCGGAAGTCGACGGTTTCCTTATCGATGTCTTCGAGCAGAGTGGCCGCGATGCGCGACAGGCGGGCTTCGGTGTACCGCATGGCCGCGGGCGGGTCGCCATCGACCGAGCCGAAATTTCCCTGGCCGTCAACCAGGGGATAGCGCAGCGAAAACGTCTGCGCCATGCGGACCAAGGCGTCATAGACCGGGACGTCGCCGTGCGGGTGGTACTTGCCCAGCACCTCGCCGACGATCTTGGCGCACTTCCGGGTGGGGCGATTGAACTGGAGCCCCAGCTCGGACATGCCGTAGAGGATGCGCCGGTGGACCGGCTTGAGGCCGTCGCGGATGTCCGGCAACGCGCGGCCGATGATCACGCTCATGGCGTAATCGAGATACGACCGCCGCATCTCGTCTTCGATATTGATGGGGATCAGGTTCTTGGCACCACCGTCGCCGCCTCCGAGCGGTATCTGGCCGCCCGGAGGCGGACCGCCGCCGGGCGGTGGAGTGGTCGGGTCCTGGGGCTCTGCCAAAAGGTTGCTCCTATGAGTACTGGCGGCGGATGCCGTCCAAGTTCTATTTTACCAGTTTGATGGGCTTGGCTGCGGTCTTTTCGGGTGTCTTTTTGGCGCCGATTCGGTCGTCGATTTGGGTTCGTTTTGTTCCTGCGTATTCATGGGTTGTGGCTCTGAACGGTTCCTTTGGTCTTGACTACCATCCCTGCCGGCCGGAGGGATGCACTTTTGTATATGGCTGTCATATACTGGGATCGTGGCGGAACGGAAAGACCCGCTGGACAGTTGCATTGGTTTCGATTGGGACGAAGCCAATGTTCAAAAGAATTGGGAGCGACATCAGGTTACGCAGGAAGAGGCCGAAGACGTGTTCTTCAATGAGCCTATCGTCGTTCGCGGCGATATACGGCATTCAACGCGTGAAAAGAGGTACTACGCCCTCGGGCAGACAAGTCGCGGGCGGAACTTATTTGTCGCCTTCACCGTCCGGCGGAAGTCGATTCGCGTGATCTCAGTTCGAGACATGAATCGTAGAAAACAGGAGTCCTATGGCAAGCACGAAGAAGCAAGTTCCTGAGTTTCGCTCCGAAGAGGAGGAGCGCAGCTTCTGGGCTGGACACGATTCGACCGAATTCATCGACTGGAAAACCGCCCAGAGGCATCGATTCCCAAATCTGAAGCCGTCACTTCGTACGATCTCGCTGCGCCTGCCGGTGTCCATGATCGAGGATCTGAAACTGCTTGCCCATCGACGGGACGTTCCCTACCAGTCGCTGCTGAAGGTTTTTCTCGCGGAGCGCTTGGAGAGCGAACGCCGGCGAGCGTAGCCAAATCAACTGGGCCCGGTCCCTGCATAGGGAGCTTGCGCGAAACGGATCTGCATGTGTCCGAATACGTCTTTGCTCCGAATCGTAAGGTCGGTGATCAAGAGGTACTGCTCACGGCCCTCTTTTGCGTAGGCCTTTACTCGATAGTGTGGGCCCCAAGGCTTTTCCAGGGCGATCACGGTGACCGACGGTTTTCCAGCACGGTTACCAGCCCGGCCACATAACTGCTCCCGTAGTTTTTGAGAGTGATCGGGTCCTGGGGCTCTGCCAAAAGGTTGCTCCCAGCCAGGGCGATCGCAGGGATCTGCGTATCGGTCATCCCAGTTCCACGATAGAGCGTTTTGATCACCGAACCGTGGCGGCGACGAAGCTTACGCTAAGGCTTTATCGCGAAACCCTGCTTTCGGAAGTGTGCATCGAAGCAGAACGCGGTGCGCACTCCCCGATTTCGCATGGTCTGAAAGCTCACGCAATCCACCAAGCTCAACTTCTTCCGTGCCGCGGCCAGCACGGCTTCGATGCCGGCGCGATGCTGCTCCTCGGAGACCCACTCGACCTGAAGCAGCGGCGTCACTTCTTCGTGAAGCGCGCGAACGGCCGCCACGCCGATGCGGTGTTGCAGCAATGCGGCCGTCTCCACCAGCACGTAATTATTCGTCAAGAGTACCGCCCCTTCGCGCAGCCATTCCACCCACGCAAGTTTGGCTTTGGGGTGATTCGCGTCGTCCTGGTCAAATACCGCATACAGGCCGGACGTGTCCAGAAAAACGGTCATTGCCCGAACGCTTCGGCCAAGTGCCGGTCATGACTGGCGCTGACATCGGTCAGGCCGGAAGAAAACTTTCCGGCCATGCTGATGGCTCTCTCAATCCGCTGGTCTCGCCCGAGTTCGCTCCGCCCCGCCAGGTACTGATCGACACCTTGCCGGATCAAGTCGGCAACAGATCTTCCCGTGGACGACGAGGCTTGCCGAAGAGCTTTGAGCTGGCGGTCGGTCAGTTGAACTTGCGTCCGAGTCATGCCAACATGATAGCATAATTGCCATCATGGTCTCTGCCGCCCGCGTGCTGCCTCAATCAGTTCTGGCCCGGTTGCGCGACTTCCGCCGCCACCCGCCGCTTCCAGTATTCCCACGCCCGGTTGTTCGCGCCAGCGCCCGCTGCCGTCGCCGCTGGAGGCTTCGCACCCGGCTCGCGCTCCAGATAACTCACCGACCCGCCGCCCATCCGCATCGCGTCCATCTGAATTCGCGCGTTCATGTTCAGGAAATACGAGTTGCTCACCGCCGTCGCCAGCGAGTTGCCCGCGATCGCCACGCCGTGCCCGAACAGGATCATCGCCGTCTTGCTCCCCAGCGCCCCAGCCAGCGCCTTGCCGAGCGCCGGATTGCGGATCAGCATGTCGTCCGCCGTTCCGCCGAACTTGCGCGCATGCCAGACCGGCACTCCATCGTTGATGAAACTGCCCGTGTGGATCAGGTTGCGCAGCGGCACGCCCGCCGCGGCGAACGCGATCAGCCCCGCCGAATGCGCATGGATCACCGCCATTACGTCCGGCCGCGCCTTGTAGATCTCGCCGTGAATGAACCGCTCCAGATACCCGTCGCCCTTTGAGCCGCCGACCGGGTTGCTGTCGAGGTCGTACTCGATGATGTCCGCCGCCGTCACCATGCCAGCCGAGATGGCGCGCGACAAGTAGTAGTGGTTGGGGGTCGCCGCCGAACGCACGCTGACGTGGCCATACGCATCCAGCACGTGAATCTCGTGCGCGAGCACGCGGTTCGCCGCCACCAGGTCATCGACCAGCGCCTTCTCTTTGGTCTGGGCGGAAAGCGTGCTGAGCGCAACGATCACCAATAAGGACATTCTGCAAGTCTGCATAGGGATCACTCCGGGAATAGTATATCGGAGGAGACTCAGGAGTATGGGCCACAGACCAACGCAGAGCCGCAACCAAAGAGTTGTACCAGTGGAACCCCGCCCTGACGGGCGGGGCTTGCAGGGTGATGTAGACGCACGACAAAGCCCCGCCCGTCAGGGCGGGGTTCCGTTCGGAAATGAAATCTTCCCGGCCTGCGAAGATTTTGGGCTTTAGTCGTACGGATGAACACCGATTCAAAACAATGAACTTGCCCTGACCGTATCCGCGTTTATCCGCGTCCATCGGCGGCTAAAAAGTCTTTGCCATCCTGATATGCGATGCCCAACGTTGATTGCGCCTTCGCATGACCCAGGCGTCCCGCTTGCAGAAGCAGCCAGGCGTTCCGCGGGGACGCTATTGCGCCAATGTCATCTTTTTCGAGGCCGTTTCGGAACAAATGCGAGAAACCTGCGGGGATTGTCCACCATGATCCGGTGCAGCACATCGTCGCTCGCGCCGGCTGCTTTCAGCTTCGGCACGAACACCGTCAAAGTCTTCGCGTAGCCGCTCGAT
>JBGPHB010000609.1:0-4209 GCA_041484155.1 Bryobacteraceae bacterium | reverse complement strand
TCCCGAGCCTAAGGCCAAGGCCCAGCCGCCTGCGCCTTCCAAGCCCTCCTTCCTTCGTCCCCCACTTGCCTCGAAGGAATCTGAGAAGCCGCTACCGCAGGCCACCGGGAAGCGGTCCGAGCCGGTACCCGACCTGGTCACCAAGCCCTTGCCGCTCACGCTTCACGGCCTCGCGGCGGGGAGAGGTAAACCCGTTCACGTATTCCCTTCGGCGGCCCCGAGTGGCGCCCCGAGTGGCATGGACGTCCGGGTTCCGCGTTCCACCGCGCTACCGCTGCGGCCGCTGATGACGGTTGGACCTGCGCCGGCGGAGACGGCGGCCAAACCGGGCGAGAAAAAGCCTCTGCCGGAGCGAACCGTGGCCGTCAAGACCGATCCGAAGAAACAACCGCCCTCGCGGCCGGATCCCCGTTTCGCAGCCACCAAAGTGCGCAAGCCCGAAGCCCGGGTCCTCGCGCCTGAAAGCAAGGAACCCGCTGCTCCGCCGGTGATCAAGTCCAAGCCGGACGCGATCCGAACGGCCGAGAAGAGACCGGTCGCCGCGACGCCTTCGCTACCAAAGGAAACGCCGAAGGAGGCCACCCACCCCGCTCCGCAACCTGTGGTCGACTTGAGACTGCCGAGTTTGAGCCTGGCATCGTCAGGGAGTTTCTGGAGCAGGCTTCCGATCGGCGCCAAGATCGGCTTAGCGGTGGGCCTCTTAGCTGTGGTTGGCGCGATTACGTTCACCATGCGGAGTGGCAGCGGCAGTGCGGCCAGCAGTGGTTCGGGCGTGGTGGAAGCCGGCGCCCCATTGCCCATCACCGATTCCGGCTGGATCGCGGACTGGGGCAATGAGCCCGGCGCGAGCCGGCAACGCCAGATCCTGATGCTGCGGCCATCCCTCAGCTTGGCGAACTATCGTATGGAATTCCAGGCGCGGATTGAGACCAAAGCCCTGGGCTGGGTGTTCCGCGCCATGGATCCCAAGAACTTCTACGTCACCAAACTGGAAGTCTTGAAGCCTGGGCTCAACCCTTCCGTGGCCCTGGTACGTTTCGCCGTGATCAAGGGCGACGAGCAGCAGCGCTCGGAAACGTCCTTGCCCATGCCGGTTCGGCAGGACACCCTGTACAAGATTCGTTTCGAAGCTGTCGGCGCCCACTTCACAACCTGGGTTCTGGATCACAAGGTCGACGATTGGACCGATGACCGCATCGCGTCGGGCGGAGTCGGCCTGTACAACGAGCGCGGGGAGAGCGCGGCGCTCAAGGGCGGCGTGAGCGTCGTTCCGCTGGCGATCAAGAAGTAAGGGAATTGGAGACTGAGAGCAATGTCGGAAAGCACCGATAAGAACGTTTTCTTCGTGGACGACGACCTGGTGGAAAGGTTGATGCGCGGCGACGTCGTCGACGATCCAGCCAAGAAGAAGCGGCCTGTGTCGTCGAGCGCCCTTGCGAAAGCCGTCGAACTGGCCGGCGCCGGCCGCCTGGATGACGCCGTGAAGGAGCTGAAGAGCGCGGCCGAGCGCGGCGAGAGCCCCACGGAAACCTACACCGGACTCGGGCATCTGCGCTTCGAGCAGCAAAACTGGAGCGAGGCTGCGGCCTGCTACGGCAAAGTAGGCGAGCTCGAGCCGAAACATCGCACGGCGCGCTACAACCTGGGCCTGTGCCTGGAGCGCCAAGGCAAGTTCACGGAGGCCGCACAGGCCTTTGAAACGGCGCTTTCGATCGACCCTAAGCGCTGGCAGGCGCAGGTTGGCCAGGGTCTGTGCCTCCTTCAGTTGGCGAAGCCCGAGCCGGCGCTCGCGTGCTTCCAGGCCGGTTTGGCGGAGAGTCCAAATCATGAACAGGCGCTGTTCGGAAAGGCCGTGGCGCTGCATCAGCTGGGGCGCGCGGACGAAGCGTCCGAAATCTACCGAAAACTGTTGCCGAGCAACCCCAATTCCGCGGAGCTGCTGGGGAACCTGATCGCTCTATCCTCCGCGCGGAAGGAGGATGGCAAGGTGAAGGAGTTTGCCGAGCGCCTCTTGAAAATTCGACCGCAGTCGCCTCAGGCGCTCCAGGGTCTGGCCTCGGCGGCGCTTTCGCGGGGGGATTACAGCGCCGCGGTGCAGCACTGTTCGCAACTCGTAAAAGCAGCGGCGGATTCGTACGAGGGTTGGTTCAACCTGGGTGTGGCGTATCAGAAGACGGGGCGTCTGGAACAGGCTGGGAACGCCTATCGCGAGGCCACGCGCCTCCGTCCCGACGCCGTCGAAGCCAACGCCAACCTGGGCGTAGTCCTCCAGGAGCGCGGCGACTTGGCCGGCGCCCGGCGCGCTTATGAGAAGGTCCTTTCCATCTCGCCCGAACTGCCCGGCGCGCTCTGGAACCTGGCGCTGGTGGTCGAGCGCGACGGCAAGATCGAAGAAGCCGAAGGACTTTTCGAAAAACTGGTGGCCGTGAACCCGGATTTCGAGGACGCCGCCTTCCGCCTCGGATTTCTGCAACTGCAGCGCGCCGAGTATGCTGGCGCCGTGGACAGTTTCGAGACCTGCCTCAAAAAGCGCAAGGACTGGGTAGAGGCGCTCTTGAACCTGGGCCTGGCCTGCTGGAAGTTCGAGGATCTGGACACCGCGACCGAGACCTTCGGCCGCGCCCTGGCGCTGCAGCCCAGCAATATCGACGCGCTGCGCGCCCTCACGGCCATCGCCATCGAGCGGAAGGATCACCACCGGGCTTGGGAGCTGCATCAGAAGCTAACGGGGCTCGGCGAACGGTCGGTGGAGTTGTCCTACAATCTCGGGCTGCTGCTGCAATCGGCGGGTGAACACCAGTCCGCGGCGGAGTGCTACCAGCTCGCCGTCGACAAAAAGCCCGACTTTTCCGAAGCTCTGCTGAATTTGGGTCACGCACTGAAAGCGGTCGGCAAAGAAGATGAAGCCAGGAAAGTGTGGAGCAAAGCCGTGACCTCAGACCCGGCGCTGGCCGGGAAGTACTTCCACTAGGCGTTTCTTTCCAACCACTCCTAGTATAGCGTTTCACCAAACCATATTCATATAAGAATGTTTTGTGGCACACTCGACCTGTGCCCAGAAGGTCCAAGCGGCCCCAGTTGATTCTGACCAGCGAGGAGCGTGAGCAACTGGATCAGTTGCGCGAATCCAAGGCCGCTCCCTGGCGTGAGGTACAACGGGCGAAGATACTGTGGAGCTATTCTTCCGGCGAAACCATCACAGACATTTCGCGGTCCCTGAATATGACGCGCGTGAGCGTTGGGAAGTGGATCGGCAAAGCCCTGCAGATGGGCACGGCGGCGGCGTTGAAGGATGCCTATCATCGGCCCAAAGAACCAGTGATTACCGAGGAAGACAAAGCCTGGGTAGTGCATCTGGCTTGCTCCAAGCCGAAGGATCTTGGTTACGCGGCAGAGGTATGGAGTAGAAGTTTACTGGCCAAGCATGTGCGGGAGCACGCCGGTCCGTCTGGACATCCATCTTTGGTGCTGGCGGCCAAGGCCACGGTGCAGCGGATCTTGGCCCAACAGCCTCTCCATCCAGAGAAAGTGAAGTACTATTTGGAACGGCGTGATCCGGACTTCGAAGCCAGGATGCGGGAAGTGCTGCTGGTTTATCGAGAGGTGGCGCTGCACAACGAGAAGGGGCTTTTGGCACCCCTCATCGTGACGGTATCGGTCGACGAAAAACCCGGTCTGCAGGCGATCGCGAATACGGCACCGGATCTGCCGCCAGTACCGGGGAAGTACGCCACCTTGGGCCGGGATCACGAATACAAGAGGCTGGGGACCTGTTCGATTCTCGCGGGTCTGGATCTGCACAATGGTCACGTAACCGCACGGGTGGAACGCCGGCACCGAAGCCGAGAGTTTATTGCGTTGCTCAAAGATCTGGACCAGCACTATCCCAGCGAGTGCACCATCCGGTTGATTCTCGACAACCACTCGGCCCACGTCTCCAAAGAGACACGAGCGTTCTTGGACACCAAGCCAAACCGGTTCAAGCACGTCCTGACACCCAAGCATGGCTCTTGGCTGAATATCGTCGAGACGCTGTTTGGGAAAATGGCGCGCACGTTCCTTCGCCACATTCGGGTGCAATCCTGGGAGGAACTGCGCGACCGAATTCTAACGGGCATCGGCGAAATCAACGCGGACCCAGTGGTCCACCGATGGCGGAAGTTCCAGGCTCTGAGCACTGAAGTAACGGATAGTGTTTAATGAAACGAT
>JBGPHB010000608.1:0-4220 GCA_041484155.1 Bryobacteraceae bacterium | reverse complement strand
CTGTTCTGAAACTTCTGGCGGCCAAAGGCGCGGAGCCCGATGACCGGCTGATCGCGGCAGCGGGACAAAATGCCGATCTCGAAGCGATCCAGTTCCTACTGAGTATCGGTGTGCGCCCGGGCGACGCCGACAGTGCCACGCTCTTCGGGGCGCTGATCGCAAGATGCGCAGAGTGCGTGCGGTTGCTTGTGGAGAAGGGCGCTCCCGTCACGGGTTTTCGCCTTGCGGGTGGTGGCGTGTTGAATGAAACCGCGAAGAGAGCGATGCCGGAGCTGTCCCAATTCCTGCTGGACCACGGAGCTTCGCTCGACGCGAAGGATCGGGAGGGTTTTACTCTCCTGATGCAAGCCGTGCTCTCGATGGAACCGGATCGCGACCGCATGGCCACCTGGCTGCTCTCGAAGGGCGCCGATCCCAACGCCAAGAACGATCGCGGCGAAACCGCCTATCAACTCGCGGCGCGCATGGGGATCCCTTCCACTCTGGAGCTTCTGGTAAAAGCGGGCGCCAAGGAAGTGAAAGAAGAATGGCCCAAGCCGGCAGGCGCACCTGGCGACGCGCAAGCGGCCGTGAAAAAGATTCTTCCAATGATCGAGACCAGCGGCGAGCCTGTATTCAGGAGCCGCGGCTGCGTTTCCTGCCACAACAATTCGCTCCCGGCGATGACGGTCGCCCTGGCGCGAAAGAAGGGTTTCGCCGTCCATGAGGAGCAAGCCAAGAAGGAGTTGGGCTTCGCGGTGGCCACCGACATGCCGTTCTTTGAGCCCATGCGCCTGGGGTCGACGATTGGCGGAGCAACGGACACGCTCGGCTACACGCTGATGGGCATGGCCGCGGCCGGCTATCCGGCGGATGGGTTCACGGACTCGCACATTCACTATCTATCGATCCACCAGTCTCCGGACGGCGCGTGGCGAACGACCAGCTACAGACCTCCGTCGGAGTACGACCCTTTCACCACCACCGCGGTGGCTCTACGCGCGATCCGGCTGTACCCCATCCCCGGCCGCCGCGCGGAATTTGAGGAGCGATTCGCCCGCGCCAAACGGTGGCTGCTTTCCGCCCAGACCTCATCCGCGGAAGAACGAGCCATGCAACTCAACGCACTGGCCGACGCGGGTGCCAGCTCCTCTGAACGGGTGCCGTTCGTGAGGGCGCTCAAAGCTGCTCAGAACCAGGACGGCAGTTGGAGCCAGATCCCCACGATTCCGGGCGAAGCCTATACCACGGGCGAAACGCTTTACGCCCTGCATGTCTCCGGAGACGTGCCCGCCAAAGATCCGGCGTACCAGAAGGGTGTGCAATGGCTGTTGCGAAATCAACTGGCCGATGGGTCGTGGTTTGCGCCCACCCGGGCGATCCCGGTCCAGCCGCACACTTTTGAGAGCGGTTTCCCGCACGGCTGGAACCAGTTCATTTCCGACGCGGCCTCGAGCTGGGCTTCGATGGCGTTGCTCTTTACGTTGCCCGACAGTCCTTCAGTCAAGGCTTCGGCCGGGGACAGACGAGCGGTATCCGTCCAATCGACTCGCAGATAGTTGGCCCGGCGGAAGGCTTAGGTGTTTCAAATGCACGACCAGCCCTGCCCGTCAGAAGGTGTGAAGAATTGTTATCCCAAACCGCTCCCTTAAAAGCCGTGAAAAATTCGTTCAACCCGCTCCCTCACGGTCGCGGTTCGGTGTCGGCAATTTTCCCAGTCAGCTACTTACCGAACCGCGACCGTGAGGGAGCGGGCTGAGGAAACAATTTTTCACAGCTTCTGACTCCTGACGACTGAGCTTACTTACGGTCGCGGCTCGCCGGCGCGCACCCTTGCGCGCCACGTTCACACTTTTGTGAACGCGCGGCCAAACGTCAGTTACTCCGCGTCTGCTGCACCTTCGGCGAAGAGACATAGCCGCTGATCAGGTCCTTCTTCACATCGTTCACCACCAGCTCGTAGGGCTGCGTGGCTTTCGATAGCAGGAACTGCACCGGCTCGTTGATGGTCTTGTCCTTCTTCTCGACAGTCTTGTCGTCGGCCACCACGTCGATGGTGTAGCGATTATGTTTCGGGTCGGTTTTCTTGAGCATTACAGCGATGTCGCCGACCTTCTGGGGCGCCTTGGTCCTACCGATCTTGAACTCGGTATAGTTACGCTCGCCGAGCGCTCTCAGCGCGGCCAGCTCCCTCCCATTGGTCGCAATGAGCCCGCTCTGAACTCCCAGGTCGCCGCGAGTACTCCTGAGATCCGCAATGGTTTTCTCGAGTTCGGACTTGGTTGCGCCGAGGTCGGATTTCACGTTGCTCACGTCGGTCGAGACCTCGCCAATCCGCGTGGTCGCTGCATTGGTCTCGGTCTTGACCTTGGAAACCTCGGTGGTTACCGCCGCGACCTGCCGGCCTTGCTCCTGCTGGATTTTTTCAAGCTTCGCGGCCAGCTCGTCGGCGTGTTGGGTGGCGTCGATCTTTGCCTGGCCGCTCAACTGCAACGCCTGCGCGCGGTACTTCTCGACATCCGCTTTAAGGGAGTCCACCGACTTGCGGCTGGTCTGGGTTGAGACGTTGGAAGTCTCACTGAGCTTGGAGATTTCAGTCGCGACGGACGCGCGGGTCTGGTTCAGCTCCTGACGGATTTGGCTGAGTTCATAGAACAGGTAAACAGTAGCCCCCACCAGGGCCAGAACCGCGCCGAACAAGATCGGAATCTTGGCGCCCGAGCCGGATCCAGATCCGCCTGGCGTGCTAAACGGAGAGTCGCTCACGGGTTTATCTCCTTTGAAGAGAATCTGCTACAGGACTCTTCTTATCGTCTTATTTTATCACTTGCATTAGAGGACGGGTTGGGCAAACTCCATGACGTCCTGTTTCGGCGCCCCGGGCTCGAAACAGCCCCGGCAACGAGCCTCGTATACCCCCGCCGCGCCCACGACGATCAGATCGGCTGATTCCACCAGGCGCTGCGTATGCTTGGCCGGATTGCCGCAGCGCATGCAGACGGCCAGCGTCTTGGTGATGGATTCGGCCAGGCACAGCAGTTCCGGCATGGGCGAGAACGGGCGGCCCAGGTAGTCCGTATCCAGCCCCGCGATAATCACCTGCTTGCCGGTGTCGGCCAGGCGCCCGGCGAGATTCACCAGGTCCGAACCAAAAAAGTTGGATTCGTCGATGCCGACCACCTGGGTGTGCAGGTCGAGCCTGGCGAGAATGTCCTGTGCGCCGCTCACCACCTCCGATTTCATGCGCTGGTCGCTATGGGAGACAATCTCGTCGAGGGCATAGCGGTTGTCAATCGCAGGCTTGAAAACCTGCACTCGTTTGCGCGCGATCCGGGCGCGCCGTAGCCGGCGCATGAGTTCCTCGCTCTTGCCGGAGAACATGGGACCGCAGACGATTTCGATCCAACCAATTTGGCCCGTAACAATTTCCATAGCAGCCGGGAGTCTTAGAATAGCGAAGTGCGCACCGCACGCGCCACATCTGCTGGCCTAAGGTTTGCGCCTTAGTCTGTATTCCTGGCTAAGTGTCGATTCAGATAAGTGAGATGTCGAGTGCGCTGAACTGCTACCTGAGCACCATTGTTGCCCTGGCGAATTGCATGGAGGAAATCTGCCCGGAGGCCGGTCCGGCCTATCGCGATCGTCTCCTGCGCCTGCCGCGCAGGCTGGGCTTCGATCCGACTCCGGAGGCGCTCGAGGAAAGCCAGAAGGTCCTGGAAACAGATATCGCCGATTTCGTAAAGACGACCAGGGCATGGGTCAACGCCGAAGCGAATCATGCCACCCAGGTTCTCGAATATACCGCCTCAGCGGCCGACGGCATCTGTCAAAGCGCGGATCTCCACGCCGCCATGCTGAACGATCTGGCCGAGCACATGGAGACCTCCGCGGAAGTTGACGACGTGCCCCAAGTTCGAACATCATTGCTGCGATATGCGGCCGGGCTGCGCGCCTATGTAAAGAGGAAGAAGACCGAGGATCACTCCGCGCTAGCCGAACTTCAGAGTCGGGCAAAGGAACTCGAGGAGTGGCTCTCTTTGGCGAATCGATCCGAGACCGTGGATCCCGTGACTGGGCTGCTGAACCGCGCGGAAGCCTTAAGACGATTGAAAGCGCACCTTGACATGGGCGAACGCTTCTGTTTCCTCCTGGTCAAGTGGGTCGAGGCCAGCTCGATTCCTCCACAGTTGGGACGTCCCGGCGCGGACCAGATTGTCAAGCAGATCGGAGAGCGTCTGGTG
>JBGPHB010000607.1:0-4224 GCA_041484155.1 Bryobacteraceae bacterium | reverse complement strand
TGCCAATTTCGCGATACGTCCGGTTGCTCCCTTCCCGGCCGAGCATGATGGTCGCAACGCGGGTGAGGTCGGCCTGGAAGGCTACCGTCATCAGGTCGAACATCAGCCTGGCGTGCTCGGCGAAATCCGCCGGTACCCCGGCCGGTTTCTCGATATCCAGGTTCACATCAGTTTGTCCGCGCTCACGCGTCTCTCGCTCGGCGTCTTGAATCCGCGTTTCGATGTCGCGAATAGCGAAGAGGTATTCGTCGAGCTTGCGTTGGTCCGTGGGGCCAAGCTCGCCCCGAAGCCGCCTCGTATCCTCCTGGGTCAAGTCCAGAATGCTTTGGGTATATACGCGGCGTTTCGCGAGCGAACTCGGGTCCATGGGGCCTTCCTGCTCCGCAAAGAGCCGTTCGAAGATGAGTCGGGGATTGACCGCGGGCGGCAGGGGAGCCGTTTCCGAGCGCCATGACAGGTTGTTCGAGTAAGCGCAGCTGTAGCCGGAATCGCAGTTGCCGACGAATCCAGTCTGCTCGCAGCCGAACTCCAATGACGCAAAGCGGTGCGCCTTGCCCACCGACTGCGCCGCGATCTGGTCGAAAGATATGCCGTTCCGAATATCTGCTCCCGCCGTCTTTTTTGGGTGGACGCCCGTCAGGTAACTGGCGGCAGCGCGAGCATGGTCGCCAGGGCCGTCGCCGAGCGAGCGGCCGCAGTTCTGCGCAAGGCCCGACAGTATCATGAAGTCCCCTTTGAAGGGAGCCAGTGGCCGTAATATGCGGGACTCTGTATCGGCGCCCGTTTCGTTCGGGGTCCAATACTTCATGACGATCCCGTTCGGGACGTAGACGACCGCAAGCCGTGTTCGATTCTGTGGTTTGGTTCGGGCCGGACCTGCGAACGCGGGCCTCATGGCATCCAGAAACGGTAGAGCTACCGCCGCAGCGGAGCCCCTCAGGAGAGTTCTTCGTGACAGATGTTTTCGAATGATCACTTTTGAGCTACCTCGGCCCTCTTCATCACTTCACCCCGCCGCATTTGAAACGGCGTGCTATTCACTATCTCAGTAATCATGCTCTGGAATCGATATCCATTCCGTGCCACGTTCTTGCTGATCCGCAGCACCTCCGAGCGATCCGATCGCATCAGTCCGCGCCCGAGAGCGAATGTAAGCATCTTGCTCACCAGGTTCCTTGTAAAGGCGTCCTTATCATCGCTCAGAATGTTCTTTAACTCGGCCGGGCCCTGAAATGACTTGCCGCCGGGCAGGGCGCCGGCTGCATCCACCGGGAATTTGCCGTCGTGGCTCCGCCATGCGCCGACCGCGTCATAGTTCTCAAGACCAAATCCGATTGCGTCCATCCGGTTGTGGCACACCGCGCAGGTGGCGTTTGCGCGGTGCTGCTCTAGTTGCTTGCGAAGCGGCTGGTCGAGCCCGATTTTTGCCTCATCGAGCGGCGGCACCCAGGCGGGAGGAGGCGGAGGCGGCGCTCCCAGAAAGTTCTCGAGAACCCATAGGCCGCGAAGGACCGGAGAGGTGCGCGTGGGATACGACGAGACCGTCAGAATGCTGCCTTGAGTCAACAGCCCGCCTCGCTCTTTCGAAGGCAGATTCACGCGACGCAGCTCGGGGCCCTGAATGCCATCGATTCCATAGTGTTTAGCGAGACGGGCGTTGAGAAACGTGTAATTCGAATCCACGAATTCGAGAATGCTGCGGTTTTCGCGCATGACATACTCGAAGTAGCGCTCGGTTTCGGCGATCAGGGACTGCCGCAACTGCTCGTTGAAGTTTCTGAAAAGATCCGGGTCGGGCGCCGATTTCTCCAGGTTACGGAGTTGAAGCCACTGACCGGCAAAGTTCTTCACCAGCGCCTCCGACCGGCCGTCCCGCAGCATCCTCTTCACTTGAGCATCCAGTGCCTCGGGCTCCGACAGACGCCCCTGTCCGGCCAGATTGAGTAACTGGTCATCCGGAATGCTGCTCCAGAGAAAATATGAAAGACGCGAGGCCAGTTCGAATCCGGAGATACGGTGTACGTCCGAATCGTGATCTCGCTCAATGCGAAACAGGAAATTGGGCGACACGAGAATGGCTCTCAGAGCCAACTGGATGCCGGTCTCGAACGAGTCGCCTTGCTGGCTCGCCAGAGTCACCAGGCTCATCAGCTTTGCCGTTTCGTTTGGAGCCACCGGGCGACGGAAGGCGCGCCGCGCAATCGACTCAATGATGCGTTCGGCGCAAGCCGCTGTCTGCTCCTGGCAAATGAATACGCGCCTCCAGGCGGCGCTCTTGCGGGGATCGTAGCCGTACGGGCCGGTGATCTCGAATTGATCGACGAAAATGCGCCTCTCCTCTTTAAAGAGAGCCTTTCCGAACTGAGCTTCATCCCAAAGCTCACGGTTAACGTACTCTTTCGGAAAGGCGCCATACAACGTATGCTCACCGGCCGTGACGAACCGGCGGACCGCAAATGCGCCTTGCTCATATTCGCCGTCCTGAATCTGGTATCTGCCGATCTCCTGGCCATCGAAATAGAAACGCACGGGGACCAGAGCGGTTTTGTCTTTGCGCCGGTCCTTAATCCGCAGGACTAAATCATACTCTGCCTCGACCGGGAAGACGTGTTTCACCTCGAAGGCGCCGGGAGGATACGGATACCCAGCGGGATCGTCGTAATCCACGCGGCGGGACTGTTCCAGGTTATCGGCGAGGCGCCGTTCGAGCGTTGGCTTCAGCGGGGAACCCAAGGGAATGACCGCGGCGGCCACTTTCTCCGCAGCTCGAAGATAATTTTCCATCAGCACAGGTGGCAATGAGAGCACATCGCCGATGTTGTCGAATCCGTAACCGGAATCGTCAGCGGGAAAATCGTCGGCAGGGCGGAGTGGAATCCCGAACAGGTCGCGAATTGTGTTGTTGTACTCGGCGCGGTTCATGCGGCGGACCGTAACGCGACCCGGATCGGAGCGAGCGCCGCTGGCAGCACGCCGATCCAGTTCCTGTTCGATCCATTGCGTGATGCTCCGCACTTCGGCGTCGCCCGGACGCGGCAGGCCGGCGGGCGGCATCTGTCCGTTGCGGAGTTTTAGAAGCACCTCGTCCCAGAGGGAAACGTCTGCGAGAGCCGCTTGAGGTCCGGAGAATTCCAGGCTCAAATCGGCGGCCTTGGCCTTGTTGTTGTGGCAAGCCTGGCAGTGCTTGGAAAGGAACGGAGCAACCGCGCGACTGAAGTCTGGCGCAGGGGCGCCGACACAGGTTACTACAGAGACTACTGCGAGCGTGCAAACACGTGTCATGCTCGGGTACATCGTCATTTTATCCTACCTGAAAGGGGGATTATCCACACGGCGGCAAGCCGTTAACTGTATCCACGAGTAATTCTCCGCGGCGGCGAACAGCCCTGAGCGTCAGCGAGGGGACGGTTTGGCCCAACCCCGTCCCCTCGCTGACGCTCAGGGCTATCTGGAGGAAAAATCGTCACGACGCGCAAAGAAAACAACGGATAATTTTCACAGCCTTATACACACTACACACGTTGGACTCCAATTACTTACGGTATACTGAGCGAGTGCGCGTGCAGTACCCCCGTTTTTCTCTCGCAATGGTATCGCTAGCGGCTCTTGCGGGTTTCGCTGTCCGCTCCATTGCGACCGAAGTTTCTCCTCGGCGTGCCGTGCTCGATCGCTTTGCTGAACGTTTCGCAGGCGAAGTCTTTCCCCTAATGGAACGTCGCGTGGACGAATGCAAGTCCTGCCACTCCACCAACACCCGCCGTGCATCTGGAACGCGACCTGCTGAACCAGCGCGACCCGATGTTCATCATCCAGCGGCTAATCACGAAGGACGAGGACCTGAGGATGCCGAAGAGCGGCGCCTGGAGTGCCTGCTGAGCTACTACCAACTCCGCAAGAGCGTCGCCACGATCTTCGGGGGCGCATGGCTGGCCGGCTCCGGAAGAGATCCGTTTGAGAAACGCCATCGGCAAGCTATCTAAATGCACTGCAGGAGATTGCACGGGAGCTGGCACGCCGGTATGTGTCGGCCCCGGCAGATGCTCTTTTCCCGGGCTTCAATCCGAACGTGATCGCGGCGCGATCCAGACAGATTGCCGCGCGAAATGTTCGCGCGCTCTACAACCGGATTCTGTTCCGCGATGCTACCTCTGAGGAGCGGAAGCAGGCTCTCCAAATGGTGGAGGGTGTCCAGCAGCAGGCCGTGAAAGAGAGGCTGGTAAGGTT
>JBGPHB010000606.1:0-4226 GCA_041484155.1 Bryobacteraceae bacterium | reverse complement strand
GATATTCGCGCGCGACGCGCAGCCATCGCGGAACCACCCGCGCCGGGCCCGATGCGCCTGCGTGACGCGCGCCATCGGCCAGTATTTCCAACAGGATACCCTCGAGCGACATGAGTGACAAGGGATCGCTTTGACGGAATTCCTGTTCCAACCGTTGTGCCAGCCAAGTGGAGGCCATGCCGCGAATCTCACCCGGCCGTTCCAGCGCCTGGGTGTGCTTTTCGACGCGCAGCAGCGCGTCCGGCTCTATTTCCACGATCAGGCAGCGCGTGGCCTCTTTGAAAAAGTTGGCGTGCTTCTGGCCCGGCGGCAGGTAGCGCAACACTCCAGGCGGGCAAAGCACGCTCGCGGAGACTCCGTAGGACTCCGCGTAGCCGCCCTCAATCACATAGCTCAGGCAGGCCTTCTCATGGAAATGGCGGGGCAGCTCCAGGCCGCGGGAATACTGATTCTCGATCACCCGAAAGCCGGGTACTTGACGCACGGCGATTGAGGTTCCCGCCAGGTTCGAGCAGGGACACTCTTCATGGTGACCCTGATAAACCCGGACCGCGGCCGTTCCGTTGGCAATCGGGACGACTGCTCTGCGCGTCGCATGTGTTTTTGGGCTGTTCATATCGATCTCCGTTAGATTCAACACTACCGGCAGTCCGCATCAGAGTCGTTACGAAGTTGTAAAACTGTTGTAAAAACAACTTTCGATAGCGAAAATGAACACGTGCTTCGGTACAATCGCGTTAGACGTATGCAGACTGTTTTAGTAATCGATGACGACGGCAACCTGCGGGACACCATCGGGTTGATGCTGGAGAAAGAAGGCTTCCGGCCGGTCTTGGCCGCCGATGGCAAGACCGGGTTCGAGCAAGCCCTGGCGCTGAAGCCGGCGCTCATTTTGGTTGACCTGCGGATGCCGGGCCTGACCGGTGTCGAGGTCTGCAAGCAGGTGCGCGCCCAGGGCATGAAAACGCCGCTGATCGTTCTCAGCGCCATCGGCGACGAGATGGACAAGGTGCTGCTGCTCGAAATCGGAGCCGACGACTATGTGGTCAAGCCGTTCGGCGCGCGAGAGCTGCTGGCTCGGATTCATGCGCTGCTCCGGAGAACGTCCTCCGAGGACACTAAGGTGGTTGCCTTCGCGGACGTGGAAGTCGACCTGACGCGGCGCGTGGTCGCGAAGCGGGGTGAGGAGTTGAAATTCACGCGCGCCGAGTACAACCTGTTGACCTATTTCCTCCAGAATCCCGACCGCGCCCTGACGCGCGACATGATTCTGAACTCGGTGTGGGGGTACGAGTCCTTTCCCAACACCCGCACCGTCGACGCGCACGTGGTGCGGCTGCGCCAGAAACTGGAACCCGACTCCGGCGCTCCGCGGCACTTCCTGACCGTTCACGGCGTGGGGTATCGCTTTCTGCCCTAGTCATGGTGCGGACGCTACTCATTGTCGAAGATACCGATGTCGGCCGGGACGCACTCGAACTCGCTTTCATGCAGGTTCCCGATCTGGTCTTTCGATCCGTGGCCACGGCGGAGGAAGCGCTGCAATGCCTGGCCTCGAACGAGGTGTGCGCGCTGGTTACCGATATTCATCTGCCTCGCATGGACGGCTTCCAATTGATCGAAGCGATTCGCGCGCAGCCGCGGCGTTCTCAATTACCCATTCTCGTGATCAGCGGAGATAGCGACCCGCGCACACCGGAGCGGCTCGCCAGCCTCGGTGCAAACGCCTACTTTTCCAAACCGTACTCGCCCGCGGAAGTACGCCACAAACTGGAGCAGTTAATCGATGGCCACTAGTTGCCGGCACGTGATCCTGTGGATGGTTCCCACCCTTCTCGCTGCACAACAGAAGTCCGATCTGCAGCAAATCCTGGAGCGCCTGGACAGTCTCGAGCAGGAGAATCGCAATCTCGCGGCCGAAGTGCGATCCCTGCGCTCTGAACTGGCTGCGTCGCACAGTATTGGCACTCCGGCTGAAGCCGCGCCCGCCCCACCGCTGGAAGAGCGAGTGGCGGTGCAGGAACAACGCATTGAGGAGCAAGCCCAGGCCAAGGTCGAAGCGTCCCAACGGCTGCCTGTCACTTTGACCGGCATGGTTTTGTTCAACGGGTTCTTGAACGGCAGGGCCAGCGGAGGCCAGCAGAACCCGGTCGTCGCATCGCCTGCCAACAACTCGGCCGCCGGTGGCGCGAGTCTGAGCCAGAGCGTCCTCGGCCTCAAGTTTCAAGGCCCTCGCGTGTGGGGCGGAGGGCAGGTTCGCGGCGCCCTGTACATGGATTTCTTCGGTGGGTCGAGCAGTTCGTTGAACCATCTCATTCGACTGCGCGTCGCGACGATTGAAGCCGATTGGAAGAACACCAGCTTCATGGCTGGCCAGGACAAGCCGATCATTTCGCCGCGCGAGCCGAATTCGCTTGCTCAGGTGGGTGTGTCGCCGCTGACGGCCGCGGGTAACCCGTGGCTCTGGCAGCCCCAGGCGCGGATCGAGCAGCGGTTTTCTTTCGGCGACCAGGCGGGGCTGCGCGCGCAACTCGGCGTGTACCAAACCAGCGAACCTTCCTACCTCTCCCGGGGGGGCGCGCAAGCCGGCAATCTGGTGTCTCCCGCGCGCCCTGGATTGGAAGGGCGTTTCGAGTTCTGGCGGCAACTGGGCGGGGGCGCGCGGATCGAGATCGCCCCCGGCTTCCACACCAGCACCTCGCACGTTGACGGCATCTCGGTTCCGTCTCATTTGTTCTCGGTGGACTGGCTGATCCAGCCATTTCCGAAACTGCAATGGACCGGAATGTTCTTCCAGGGACAGAATGCCGCGGGCATCGGGGCGCTGCACCAGGGATTCACGGTTTTCAGCGACCAGCGCGTGGCGGCGATCCATGCCACGGGCGGTTGGGCCCAGTTGTCGTACCTGGCTACCAAACGGCTCTCGTTCAACCTGTACGGCGGGCAGGAAAGCGATCGCGCCAGGGACCTGCTGGCGGGCGACGTTCACCGCAATCTCATCTACGCGGCGAATCTCATCTACCGGTTGGGGACGAATGTGCTGCTGGGCGCGGAAGCCTCGCAGGTCCGTACCAACTATTTTCAACTGCCGAATCGATTGAACAATCATTATGATCTGGCTGTCGGCTATCTTTTTTAGCGCGGTACCGCTGTTGGCGGCCAGCGTGTCGGGCCACGTCGAGTTGCGCGACTCGCGCGATCCGGCCGTCCGCAAGCGGCTCGACTATTCCGGCGTCGTGGTTTCCCTGAAGCCGGTACCGGGGAGTAGTACGGTGCATGCCGGAGAGAATCGAGCCACGATACTACAGAAGGACAAGACTTTCTCACCGCATGTGCTTCCGATCCTATTCGGCACTAGCGTCGAGTTTCCCAACTCCGATCCGATCTTCCACAACGCGTTCTCCAGCTACAGCGGCGAAATCTTCGACATCGGATTGTACCCGCCCGGCACGACGCGCTCCCAGCGATTTACGCGCGAAGGAATCGTGCGCGTCTTTTGCAACATTCACTCGTCGATGAGCGCCGTGATTGTTGTTCTCGGCACACCGTATTTCACCGTGACCGGACGGGACGGCTCCTTTTCGATTCCGAATGTCCCGCCCGGCGACTATCAGCTCGAGGTGTTTCATGAACGAGCAACGGAAGCTACGCTCCACGCTCTGAAGCGCCGTGTCACCGTGGAGCAAAGCCCGCTCGCGATGCCACCCCTTCAGATCTCGGAGGCCGGCTTCCTTCCCGTTCCGCACCAGAATAAGTATGGCCGCAATTACCCGGTCGAGTCGGACGACCACTCGATCTATCCGGCGGTGAGGAAGTGATGCCCCGGCTCTCCTCCGTCTCGCTGCTGTGGAAGACGCTGCTTTCGACGTCCATCGCCGTCACTCTCCTGTTCGCCGTCATGGGATGGATTGTCCAGGACAACGCCATCCGGACGACTTCGCTCAGCCTGGAGGAAGAGGTGCGCGCGGGTTTTGACGCCTACGACTCGCTATGGCGCTCCCGCGCGGAGACGCTGGCATCCTTGAGCCTGGTGCTCAGCCGCATGTCCGACGTGCGCGCCGCATTCAGCACCGGTGACGAAGCGACGATTCGCGACACCGCCAAAGAGCTGTGGAACAAAGTCTCGCGGGAGGACGCCGTCTTTGTCGTGGCCGACCCGCGTGGCCGGGCGGTGGCCTCCTTGGGTGGCCGTCTGGACAGCGCGTTGCGGGAAGACCTTCCCGTGG
>JBGPHB010000605.1:0-4236 GCA_041484155.1 Bryobacteraceae bacterium | reverse complement strand
GAAAGATCAGCCGCATCGCCATCGGCGACGTGAAGGATCCAACTCAGGCCGTGTTTCGCGTGCCGGAGGACACCTCGCAGGACTATCACATCGAGGGCATGCCGTTCGGGACCCGCGGCGGAATGCTGGTGAAAAACGAGTTCCCGGCCGATGGCGAGTACGCCATCAAGATCACCCCCATCAGCAAGGGCAACATGGGCAACACCAACCCCTTCGGTGAGATTCCCAACGAGAAGCTCGAGGTTGTTCTGGATGGCGAGAGGGTGAAGTTATTCGAGTGGGACAAAGACAGGGCGCGAGCCGACGGCACATACAACGTCAGGTTCCCTGCCAAAGCGGGCCTGCATACCCTAGCGGTCACGTTCCTCGCCACCAACTACGCGCCTGGCAACGACCTGGATGAGCACTTCTTGCGCAGCACCATCGAGACCGGTGGGCTTCCGGGATTCAGGTTCTTTCCTCATGTGGGCAAAATCGTGATTGATGGCCCCTACAACGCCAAGGGCGCGAGCGACACCGAAAGCCGCCGCAAGATTTTTGTGTGCCACCCGGCCAGTGCCGGCCAGGAAGCCGGTTGTGCAAAACAAATCGTCTCCAATCTGGCGCGCCACGCGTACCGCCGGCCCGCGACCAGCCAGGATACCGAGGTCCTGATGGGTTTCTACCAACAGGGCCGGAACGACGGCGGCGATTTTGAGCGCGGAATCGAAATGGCGCTCCGGCGCGTCCTGGTGGATCCGGAATTCTACTTTCGCAAGGAAGCCGAGCCGGCCGGTCTCGCGGCGGGGAAAGCTTATCGCATCAGCGACCTCGAACTGGCTTCTCGTTTGTCGTTTTTCCTGTGGAGCAGTATCCCGGACGACGAGCTGATTAACCTCGCGAGCCAGAACAAGCTCAGGGACCCCGCGGTGCTCGAGCAACAGGTTCGGCGCATGCTGGCGGATCGCCGCTCCGACGCATTGGTGATCAACTTCGCCGGCCAGTGGCTCAGCTTACGCGGTTTGCAGACTCAGGTCCCGGTCACGGCCGAATTTCCCGATTGGGACGACAATCTGCGACGGGCCATGCGCAAGGAAACGGAACTGTTGGTGGATAGTATCGTTCGCGAGGATCGCAGCGTGATCGATCTGCTGAACGCCAACTACACCTTCCTCAACGAGCGACTGGCCAAGCACTACGGAATTCCCAATATCTACGGAAGCTACTTCCGGCGGGTGGAACTGACGCCCGAGTTTGACATGCGGCGGGGATTGCTGGGCAAAGGGAGCATCGAGACCGTATCGGCGTATCCGAATCGGACCACGCCGAGTGTGCGAGGCAAGACGATCATGCAAATCTTCCTCGGCACGGAACCGCCCCCTCCACCGCCAGACGTGCCTCAACTGAAAGAAAGCGCGACCGACGCCCACGGAGGACGGAAGCCGACGATGCGCCAAACCATGGAGATGCACCGCTCCGTGGAACCTTGCGCAAGTTGTCACAAAATTATGGACCCGATCGGCTTCTCGCTGGAAAACTTCGACGCCATCGGACGGTGGCGGACCGAGGACCAGGGCAGCCCCATCGATGCCGCGGGCCGGCTAGTAGACGGCACCAAGCTTGACGGCGTGGCGAGTCTGCGGCAAGCGCTGCTGCACTATTCGCCGCAGTTCGTCCGGGTGATCACTGAGAAGCTGATGATCTATGCCCTGGGCCGTGGGACCGAATACTACGATATGCCCTTGATGCGTTCCATTGTGCACGAGGCCGAACGCAACAACTACCGTTTTTCGTCCTTGGTATTGGGCGTCGTGAAGAGTGAACCGTTCCAGATGAATATGAAGTTGCAGAGCGCGAACGGCCAGGACGGCCGGGAGCGTGCTGCCCGTTAGGACCACCCTCGTGAAGATGAGCATTCATACCTTCGATGTCAACCCCGCCCTAACGGACGGGGCCTGGAGTTTCTACATTTCCGAACAAAACCCCGCCCTGACGGGCAGGGCTTGCCGGGGTGTTGCGGATGCACGACAAGCCCCGCCCGTCAGGGCGGGGTTACGGCGGTACATGATTAGGTAGGGAGCAGAAACAATGTTTGTCACCAAGAAGCACATACCCCGTCGGGCGTTTCTGCGTGGAGCCGGGATCACACTGGCGTTGCCGCTGCTGGACTCGATGATACCGGCGCAAACTCCATTGATCAAGACGGCCGCGGTTCCTAAGACCCGCTTCACTGGTATTTTTGTTCCGCACGGAATGGCGCCCGGATACTGGATCCCCGAAAAACCGGTGCTCCAGGCCGGCTCCTTGCCTACGATTTTGGAACCGTTGCAACCGTTCCTGGACCAGACGGTGGTGATGAGCGGGCTGTGGTCCAAGTCCGCCGAGCCGCCTCCCGGCGTAACCGGCGCCGACCACTGGGTCGCGGCCGCGTACATGTGCGCCAACAAGCCCAAAAAGACCACTGGAGCCGACATTCAAGACGGCACCACCATCGATCAGCTCATCGCGCAGCGAATCGGCCAGGAGACGCTATTGCCTTCGCTCCAACTCGCCATCGAGGACCCGGGCGCGAATTCGAGCAATTGCGGCGAAGGCTATAGCTGCGCCTATACGAACTCCATCTCCTGGGCCTCGCCCACCCAGCCGCTTCCCATGGAGCTGAACCCGCAGGTGGTTTTTGAGCGCCTGTTCGGTGACGGCAGCACTCCTCATGAACGGGCGGTTCGAAGGGAGCAGGACCGCAGCATTCTCGATTCGATTGTGCAGAGCCTGACTCGGTTCAAGAAGGATCTCGGCGCCAGCGATCGCACCCGGCTCGACGAATACACGGAAGACATCCGCGAGATCGAGCGCCGTCTGGATATCGCCAAGAAGGCTTCCGGTATGGTGTCGAGCGAAGGCGTTGTCGTGCCCTCGGGCGTACCCGAGTCGTTCGATGAACATGTGAAACTGCATTTCGATTTGCAGGCGCTGGCTTTCAAGGGCGATATCACCCGGGTCTCGACCGTTCTCTACGCGCGCGATCTGACCAACCGGAGCTACCCGGCGAGCGGCTCGAATCAGTCTTTCCATGGAGCCTCGCACCATGCCGAGAATCCCGAAAGAATCAAGGACTATTCGAAGATCAACCGGTATCATGTCGCTTGTCTGGCGTACTTCGCGGACAAGTTGAAAAAGACCCCGGACGGCGACGGCACTTTGCTGGACCATACGCTGATCCTCTACGGCACCAACATGGGCGACTCCAATCAGCACCTGCATTACGATGTGCCTCACATTCTGGTGGGCGGCGCATCGGGGCAACTCAAAGGAGGCCGGCATTTGGCGTACCCGACCAAGACCATTACGACGGGCAATCTCCTGTTGAGCATCGTAAACATGTACGGCGTTCACCAGGAGAATCTGGGGGACAGCACGGGGTACCTTGCGGGTCTGGTGTAAGCGGCAAAACAGGAGACGATGATGCGTGTTCGATATGCAATCACGGCTTGCGCGATGGCGGTGGCTCTATACCTGACCGCATTTGGCGCCGCGAGCAGCCCCGTCGCCGATGCCGCCATGAAAGGCGACAAGGCGGCCTTGCGATCGCTGTTGCAGCAGAAGACGGACGTGAACGTTCCCCAGCCGGACGGAGCCACGGCGATCCAATGGGCCGCATACAGGAACGACCTGGAGATGGCGGACGTGCTGATCAACGCCGGTGCAAACGCCAAGGCAGCCAACCGCGAGGGCGCTACTCCGTTATCGTTGGCCTCCATTAACGGGAGCGCGGCCATGATCGAAAAGCTGTTGAAGGCCGGCGCGGACCCGAATGAGCGTCAGCCGCACGGCGAGACTCCTCTCATGTTCGCATCGCGCAACGGGAACCTGGACGCAGTGCGAGTGCTGCTGGATCACAAAGCGGATGTGAACGCGAAGGAGACCTTACGCGGAACCACGGCCTTGATGTGGGCGGCAGAGCAGGTGCATCCGGGCGCCGTCAAGGTATTGGTCGAGCACGGAGCGGACGTGCGTGCCGCGACAAATTTTGACACCAAGGGCGGAAACGCGTACCTTGCGCCCACGGTGGTCGACCGAGCGAAGTCGTTTCAAGGCGCGGGTGGCTTGGGAGCCCAGCGTGCCGCGGGCCGGGGAGGCGCGCGAGCGCAGGGTGGTGTGGGTGAGTTTGACTTGGCTGCCGCCGATCAAGCTGCGCTGGATTTTGCCTTTGGGCGCCAGAAGGACACCGATGGCGGCGCTCTAACCCCGTTGGTGTTT
>JBGPHB010000604.1:0-4237 GCA_041484155.1 Bryobacteraceae bacterium | reverse complement strand
TCGTGGGCTCATCCGTGTCTCAAAACCGCTGTTTTCGTACCAGATTTTTGTGGTTTGCACGCCCCTACCCTCGTTGGAATGGCTCTTAGCGAGAGCGTACGCGAGCAGGAAAGAAAAGCTTGAAGGCGCGACCCGATAGCGCGAGCGCCAGCGCCACGACGAATCCAAGTATCGAGATGATTTGACCGACTCGATTCTCCAGTGGGGTTTCGAAACGGAGCTGGATGATGTGCCGGCCTTCGGGAACGTCGATCAGCATGAAACTCATGACTGGCTCGGCATGGATCGGCAGCGGCTTGCCATTCTCGTATGCACGCCAGGCTGGATCGTAGGTTTCCTGCAGAAGTATCGACTGGCCTCTGGACACCTGAGCTTGCACGTCGACTTCGTCGAAACTGCTCCAGGTGACGGGACTCGGGGTCTGCTCCGGACTCTCGACTAGGGCCAGGTATTGCGTGAGGGTGTTCAGGTCGTCCCCGCCTTTCAACCTTCCGATCGCCGCGATTTTCGCCGTCTCCACGACACGGCCGATTCCGGGGTAACGCCGTGGAATACGGTAAATCACGGTTCCGTGTTGGTCGTCATAAAGGACTGGCACGAGCCCGCGGAACTTCTCCGGCCGATGGTAATCGTGATACGGCTCAAAGGACGTCCGGTCCGGGACAATCACGGCGTCCGTTCCCAATGCCTGCAACCAGGCGACAGCGATGTCCCCGCGTTCGCCCACCGGGATCTGGTACGCCACGTCCGGCAGCGTCTGATTGAGCATGCCCTGCGCCGATCCGCCGTCCATTTGAGGATTGTCGAACCAGACATCGAACCAGAACCTAACCGTGCCGGATGGCAGGACTCGCTCGCCGGGCAAATGATCGTGGACCCATTTGCCCATTGAGTATTCGTATTGGTTTTCGATAGGTCCCGCTTTGGGGAACGGATAGCGGGCGTGCCACACATACCGTGTGGCCGGCAAAAACGCGGCGATCACGATGAGGACGGCGGCCACTCGCAGTTTCGGTTGCTTCCAAAGAGCGTGAACACCTTCGACGAAAACGAGGATCAGGGCGAGATCGAGCTCGGGTATCAGCCGGACCGCGTCTCCGACCACGCGGAATCCAAAGTAGAGAAGACCCAGCACATACAGGCTGAAGAAGATCCCGGCGCCGGCTACAAAGATGCTCCAGGCACGTTCCGGCCGGCCACGGCCCCATCGCCAGGTAATCCCGCAGAACATGCCGATTGCGATCGCCGCAATAATCTTCGACCAATCGTTTCCGGGCAGCGAGACGAGTCTGAGGTTCGCGGCGGTGATTCTCAAATACGATGGTGTGAGCCAAAATGCGGACAGTGCGCACGCCAGCGCGGCGATGGCCGTGGCGCGCAGCCAAACCGCCCGCTCCCGTTGGCCTACCCAAACCGACCAGGTGAGGATTGGAAAAAGGATAGCGAGTGAAGTCGCTCCGTAAAAGTTGATCGCCACGGTGCAGGCGCAGAGAACGCCGGCGCCGGCCAACGCGAGCGGGTTCCATTTTCGAAGCGCCAGAAAACTCAGTGCCAAAGCCACGGGGAGCACACCCAGCGCGGAAATGTGCGGCCCTTCGCCCCAGGCCATCAGCACATGGAGCCGCTGGGGGACCCAGTAAGCGCTGTCATGCCGGACCGCGGGGAGCAACAAGAACGAAGGCGAGAGCAGAGCCGTCGCGAGGGATGCCAGCAGAGCCCGGGTTCGTGAGCTCCTCCCGGCGCGCACCAGCCAGTAAACCGCTACGATCCCGAAAACGTAGAAGATCGCCGTAAACAAGTGATAGGCCCGCGCTGGAGAGACACTACCGAATTTCGAGATGAGCGCGGTTCCGTACCGGAGTGCCGGCGGATAAATGTAGTCGAACCGCGTACCGCAATACCACAGCGGTTGCCAGCCGGGATGCGGCAAACGATCGGCCAGCAGGCGCGCATCCGCGATGAACGTGCTCTCGATGGAGGGCCAGTTATTCAGATACTCCAGACGAAAGAGCGGCCAGATCAGCGCTGAGGTCAACAGGAGCAGCAGGAGGCTGTCCAACCATGCAGCTCGTCTCATGAATGCGGATCGCCGGTCATTCTTGAAGATACCGTAAACTGAAAGTTCCGGCATGGAGAATCCTTTTATGGCGAGGGCCATCGAACTCGCGATCGAAAACGTGCGTTCCGGACGAGGCGGGCCGTTTGCCGCGGTGGTGGTCAAGGATGGACATATCATTGCCTCGGGAACCAACCAGGTAACGTCGGCCAACGACCCCACGGCGCACGCGGAAGTGGTGGCCATTCGCGCCGCGTGTGCGGTCTTGGGGAGTTTCCAACTGGCCGGCTGCGACGTTTACACTACGTGCGAGCCCTGCCCCATGTGCCTCGGCGCGATCTATTGGGCCCGGCCCAATCGCGTATTCTTCGGAGGCACCGCCAGCGACGCCGCGGCGGCGGGGTTTGACGATGGCCTCATCTACCAGCAACTGCAGTTGCCGCATTCCGGCCGCAAGATCCCGTTCGTGCCGATGATGCGCGAGCAGGCGCTGGCATGCTTCCGGGCGTGGGAGGCCAAGCCCGATCGCATAGACTATTAGGGTATGCGCAAAAAGGGGACTGGCTCGAATTTCGCCGTCTTTGCGAAATTCGTGCCCGTACCCTTTTTGCCCCGTTTTCGAACAGCGTGTTTCGGACAGGCAAAGCCGGTACAGGCACGAATTTCGCAAAGACGGCGAAATTCGAGCCAGTCCCGGTTTTGCACACTCTACTAGAATGGACACTCAGTTACCCGAGTCCCTCGCCGCAGCTAACCGGGATTTCGCACGCGCTCATCCGGGCGAATCGGGACGCCGCCAACCGGTTCACACGGTCTACGGCGGCGCTCACCTCTTTAAGGCGGACTTGTGCCGGAGGCTGGGTACAGTTGCTGAGCGCGCACTGGCGGAATACGCGCCCGATCCGGCGACGCTGGCGCTCGCCCTCGGAATTCCCAGCCGGCTTGCCGACACAGTGTATGAGCGCGTGGTGGAAAAGCTCCGCCGCGAGCCGGTCGAGGATTTTCGGATCGATTTCGAGGACGGCTACGGGAATCGTCCCGACACGGAAGAGGATGCCGCGGCGGACGCGGCGGCCGGCGAAGTTTCGAAAGGCATGGCGGAGGGAACACTGCCGCCGTTCCTGGGCATCCGCGTCAAGCCGCTCAATGAGGAGTCGAAGACCCGCAGCATCCGCACCCTGGACCGGTTCCTCACGGCGCTGCTGAAGAGGGGCCGAGTGCCGGAAAACTTCGTGGTGACGCTGCCCAAGATCACCGTTCCCGAGCAGGTGCGCGCGCTGGTCGGCGTGTTGCCGGCCGAAATCCCGATGGAGATGATGATCGAAACGCCGCAATCGATTTTCATGTTGCCGCGGCTGATGGAAGAGGCGCATGGGCGTTGTGTGGCCGTGCATTTCGGCACCTACGATTACACCGCCAGCCTCGGGATCACGGCAGCCAGCCAGCACATGCTGCATCCAGCGTGTGATTTCGCGCGATCGATGATGCAGACCTCGGTGGCGGGTACGGGCGTCTGGTTCTCCGACGGAGCCACGAACATCATGCCGGTACCGGTTCATCGTGGCGCTTCTTTGACCGGCCAGCAGACCGCGGAAAATCGCGCGGCGGTACATCGAGCATGGAAGCTGCACTACGAGCACATCCGCCACTCGCTCTACAACGCTTTCTATCAGGGTTGGGATCTGCACCCGGCCCAGCTTCCTTCACGTTACGCGGCGGTCTATGCGTTCTTTCTGGAGAGCCTGGATTCGGCCTCCGAGCGTCTGCGGAACTTTATCGCGAAGGCAGCGCAGGCGACTCTGGTGGGTGAGGTCTTCGACGACGCCGCTACCGGACAGGGTCTGCTGAACTATTTCTTGAGGGCGGTCAACTGCGGAGCGATTCCGGAAAGCGATGCGCCGGCGCTCACTGGCGTGACGCTGGAGGAGTTGCGTTCGGCATCATTCGTCAAGATTCTCGCCGGGCGGGGCTGAGTGGGAATGGAGTGGAGACCCCGCTCTAACGGGCGGGGCTTGTCGTGCATCCCCAACACCCCGGCAAGCCCTGCCCGTCAGGGCGGGGTTCTGCTTCTTACTCGCGAGCAGACTGGATTACGCTATCGCGTCGAGCAGACGTTCCGAGCGGACTGGCTTTCCCAAAACTTGGTCCACCATGGCCGTCTCCGGACGTCCGTCAAGATCG
>JBGPHB010000603.1:0-4242 GCA_041484155.1 Bryobacteraceae bacterium | reverse complement strand
AGGTGTTCCAGCCCTCTGGACCGAGTCTTCTGCCGCGCGGTAAGTTTGGGCCGACGCTGGCTGCCTTGGACTCGATCGCCGCGAAGTGAGCTGGGAGCCAGCCCGCTCCCTCACGGTCGCGGTTCAGTATCGGCACTCTGCACGGTAGAATGATCGCATGTCCAATATAGTGCAGGACCTGCGGTACGCATTGCGCATGCTGCGCACCAGCCCGGGTTTCACGGCCGTTGCCATGCTCACGCTGGCGCTCGGCATTGGGGCCAATACGGCTATTTTTAGCTTTGTTGATAGCGTTTTGCTGAAGCCTTTGCCTTATCCGGAGCCGGATCGCATTGTGCGGGTGCTCCAAAAGAGGTACACCGGAGTCACGTTCCCGATCACTACGCTCGATTTTATCGACTGGCAGAAGCAGAACACTGTTTTCGAGAGTCTCGCGGCGCAGGCCGGCTGGAACCCGACGCTCACTCGCGACGACCAGCCGCTGCTGATGCGCGGCGTGCGCGTCTCGTCCAGCTTTTTCGACATCAACGGGGTCAAGCCTTTCCTGGGCCGCACCTTCTTGCCCGAAGAGGACCAGTATGGCAAGGATCGCGTCGTGGTCCTCAGTCACGCCCTGTGGGTGAACCAGTTCGGCGCAAACCAAGCTATCGTCGGCCAAACCGTTCGCTTGGATAACGAGCCCTACACCGTGGTTGGCGTCATGCCGGCCGGAAGCGTGTTCGACCGCACCACCTACCAGATCCTGAAGCCCATGGGGTTTGCACCGAGCGACATGACCCGGGGCCTCCACTGGTTCGGCGCGTTTGCGCGTCTCAAGCCGGGAGTAACGCTGGAGCGGGCCCGCGCCCAGATGGAAGCGATGGCCGCGGTGTTCGCGCAGATGTATCCCGACAACAACAACGGATTCAGCGTCTCCGTGGAGCGATTTTCGGATGTTCTCGTGGGCCCGCAGTTGCGGACTTCTCTGTATGTTCTGTTCGCCGCCGCGGGGATGGTGCTGCTGATCGGCTGCGCGAACCTGGCGAATCTCGCGCTCGCGCGCGCGGTCTCGCGCGAAAGGGAGGTCGCCGTGCGCGCCTCGCTCGGCGCAGGACGAGGCCGCCTGGTGCGCCAGTTCCTGACCGAGAACGTGGTGCTCTCGGTGCTGGGCGGAGCCTTGGGCGTCGGGCTCAGCTACCTCACCATACAGTGGATGCGGCTGGCCATCCCACCGAGCGCGCTACCGGCCGAAGCCGATATCCAACTGGATGGCCGGGTTCTGCTATTCGCGCTTGGAATCTCACTGCTCACGGGTCTGCTGTTCGGCCTGGCGCCGGCGCTGCAAGTGACCAAGCCAGATCTCACGGGAGCGATGAAGGAGGGCGGACGCGGCTCAACCTCGGGCACGGCGCGCCGCCTGGTGCGAAGCGCCCTAGTGGTAGCGGAAGTAGCCGTTGCGTTCGTGCTGCTGTCCGGCGCCGGATTGCTGATTCGCAGCTTTTTCGGATTGCAGAACGTCGAGTTGGGATTTGATTCCACCAACATGCTCACCATGGGGCTTCCTACTGCACCCCGGCAATATCCCGACCTGGCTCGGCTAGACAACTATTTGCGCGAACTGCGGGCGGCCGTGGAAAGTGTTCCCGGAGTCCAGGAAACCGCGTTCACCGCCGCGCTTCCGCTACGCGGCGGGTCTTACGGGTTGCCCATGCAACTCGCCGGGACGGAACTAGTGAACCGTCCACACCGTGGCGTGTACTTCTTCAAAGTTGTGAGCCCTTCGTATTTCCATGCGCTCGGCATCCCCGTTCGGAGGGGGCGCGCCTTGGATGAGCACGACCTGAAAGGCGCTCCGCTCGCGGCGGTGATCAATGAGAGGCTGGCCAAGCGATTGTTTCCGGGCAAGGATCCGATCGGCCAGCGAATTCTGATACCGCAGATTCTTCCCGGCAAGCCCGACCTGGGCGGCGACCAGGAGTGGCAAATCGTCGGCGTCATCGCCAGCGAAAAAGTGAGCGCACTGAATGACGCCGTATCCGAAGGTGTGTACGCGTCCATTTACCAGATGCCGTTCTACAATCCCAACCTCGCGGTGCGCGCGAGCGTGGACCCGCAGACACTCCAAAAGCCGATCCGGCTCGCCATCGATCGGGTGAATAAAGCCCAGGCCCTGAGTGACGTGAAAACCATGGAGCAGATCAAATCCGAGTGCATCGTGAGCAATCGTTTCCAGACCACTCTGCTGGCCGTGTTCTCTGGAATCGCGCTGCTGCTGGCGTCGGTCGGGATCTACGGAGTCATCTCCTATTCCGTCGCGCAGCGAATGCACGAGATGGGAATCCGGGCCGCGCTCGGAGCGAACACCATGAACCTCCTGCGCCTGGTGGTTGGAAGCGGGATGGGGCTTACTGTGATCGGATTGATTCTCGGGCTCGCGGGTTCACTGGCGCTGACGCGCGTCCTGGCGTCGCTGTTGTTCGGCGTGGGAGTGAGAGATCCGCTGACCCTGGTATCGGTCGCCGCGACTCTCACGGCGGTTTCGCTTGCGGCGTGTTACGTGCCGGCCCGGCGCGCCACCAAGGTTGATCCTACGGTGGCGTTACGGTGCGAATGATACTCGAATTCGCGGTTAGTTTGAAGACCTCTAAGCAGGCTGCTTAAGAAAGGCAGCTGAGCAGCGGCCGGTCGCAGTAAGGTTCACCGTCGTAGCAAGGAGGCGGCTGTGAATGCCGGAGCGAATGTTTCGCGGGTTGCAAGTTGCTTGTGGTCTGTTGATCGCAGCTGTAGGGGCGGGTCAGTCAATTGCCGTCATCCCAGGTCGGCTCGATTTCCCGTGGACCGCGGACTCGGTCGACCTGAAGACTCAGGCGACTTTCGTTGGTGTTCCGCCCGGCGCTGGCAAGGTGGAATTCAAATTGATCCGAGCGACGCCGGTGAAAGTTGGTGGGCCTGATTTTGTCGTGGTCTCTCCCGTCTAGCGGATTCGCACCAGCGGAAGTTTATGTCGGTCTGAATCCCAATGTCGTGCCATACTTACCTCCAGGAGCTTACGGTGTGACTTTGGTGTTTGCCGCGGCTCCGTTTTCGTCTCCCTCCGCTGGAGTCGAGGTAACCTTGACTCTCCTTGCCCTGCCGCCTCCAAGCATCCATTCCGTGGTCAGCGCCGCCAGCGTTCAGCCGGCCATCTCTCCCGGCGAGATCGTAACCATTTTTGGAGCGCATATCGGCACGCCACCTCTTTCGGCCCAATACGATGGGGCCTGCCTGTATCCAACAACCCTGGGCAATACCACGGTGACTTTCAACGGCACCGCAGCACCGCTACTTTACGTAAGCACCGACCAGATTAACCTTGTGGTTCCTTATGAGGTCGCGGGGCGGACCAACGCCGACGTAGTTGTCACCCACGCCCTGCGCGTATCGGCTCCCTTTTCGATACCGATCATAGATAATTCCCCAACGCCGATGCGGTGAACCCGAACATTCTCACCGTCAACAGCATGGAGAATCCCGCGCCAAGAGGGTCCCGATCGTGATTTTCGCAACCGGCGCTGGCTTGTGGAACCAGCCGGTGCCGAGCGGGAGCGTGGTTCTGGGTCCGACGCTGCCACCCCTCGCACCTGCAGCGCCGGTTTCGCTTACCATCGGCGGCCAAGCCGCCAAGATTCTCTACGCTGGCGCAGCGCTCGATCGGGTCTCAGGCACGCTTCAACTGAATGCAGTGGTGCCGGAGGGCGTCGCCTCAGGGCCACAGCCACTTGTCTTGACGATCGGACAAAACAGCAACTCGCAGCAGCGAGTCACAGTCGCGATCCGATAAAGGGTGTCGCCAACGCTCGCTCCCGACGGTGGCGTTATTGAGCCTCGCAGAATACAATGACAAATCGACGGTGCGTACGACTAGACACTAACTTCTTTGTCCGCAGCGAAGATCTGTCGGACGGCCCGTGGGGCAGCCAGTCATGGCGGCGAGCCGGCCTCCGGGCCGGCTTTCTTGTCCCGATCCTGTGGAAAAACGCTGGCACGAAAGCCGGCTTGCCGACAAGTGCAGCGATCTTCTACTATTCGGATCATTTGGTTGCGGCTACGCTGCTCTGTGGAGCAGGTTGGATACCTGGGGGCGGGGTCGGAACCCGCCTGCGTGGGCGTCTGAAAACGGACCGTCCAGCGCCGGTTACCAGCCGGCGCGCACGAACCCAGCGGCTGCTGAACAAACTCTATTCGGACGTATGAAGACCACAAGCTGAAGCATGTGCCACCGCT
>JBGPHB010000602.1:0-4247 GCA_041484155.1 Bryobacteraceae bacterium | reverse complement strand
CAGCGGGCGCCCCGTGGGGCAGCCAGTCATGGCGGCGAGCCGGCCTCCAGGCCGGCTTTCTTGTCGCGAGGCAGCCGAAAAAGCCGGCACGAAAGCCGGCTTGCCGGCAAGACTGCCCGCCCCACCCGCTGCTGTGCTGCCCTTCTGATCGCACTGGCCCGGAGCACAAGTAGTCTAGCAAGGCATTATCTGCCGGCCACGGATTCCCCCCCGGCGCTGAGGCCCAGTGCGGGAGGCCGCAACTTCTCCAAGGCGGCGGCTTCGAAGTCGAAATGTTCGGCCAGGAGGTCAGCGGTGCTAAAGCGCGCTTTGGAGATTCCGGTTTGAGTATGATCGTTGGTTTGCGCTAGCACGTGGTAGAACTCGTGGGCCAGCAGACGCGCCATCGATCTTCCGTAGATATAGGTCTGCTCCGATTCCGAATGGCTGAAAATGGCGCGTCCCAGGAAGTGGTTTAACGCGGAGCAGTCCACCCAAGTGAAGGGAAGCACCCTGCCATCCGCCATCGAACTTGACGCCAGCGCCAGAGAAGGAGGTAGCGGCACCGAGGAACCATGCACGGATGGGCGTTCGCACCTGCCGCGCAACTCCACCATGATGAGATAGGCGGCCCCGCCAGGCGAGGGCTTGTCATTGCCGTGACGCCACACAATACGGAAGCCGGCGGGCTGCATTAACGCCGCCAGTTCGCGATTCATTTCGCCGAGCACATCCACCCGGCTTCCGGTATCGCCTTTCAAGTACACTTCCACCTCTGAGCCGGGCAGAAACGTAGACTGCGACCGTCCCATTGAGGCACTCACGTAGAGCAGGCCAAACAGGGCCAATAGACGCGCATACATGGCGCAAACCCATAAGCATTATACATAGGTAGCGCGGTCGCGTGGCGTGTCTCTGCATTGCGAAGGTGCGCCTTGCCTTTATAGAGTGAGCTAGCGATACACGGACGGGTCCCTTCCGGTGCTTTCCCGATAGCGGCGCTGAATAGTCTGGCAGAACGTGTCCGAATAATCCTCCTGAACGAGATTGATCGTGCAGCCGCCGAAACCGCCGCCGGTCATGCGAGAGCCGTAGACGCCGGGCAAGGCCGAAGCGATGTCGACCAGGGTGTCTAGTTCCGGACAGCTCACTTCGAAGTCGTCGCGCAAACTGTAATGCGAGGCGCGCATCAACGCTCCGAACCGATCGAGATCCCCGCGTTGCAAAGCAGTGAACGCCTGCTCCACACGGTCGTTTTCACTGACGACGTGCCGGCAGCGGCGATACACGATCGGGTCCATATTCTGCCCATGCTTCTCCAATTCAGCGAGGGTCACGTCACGCAGGGCTGTGACGTGCGGAAGGACGCGGGCCAGGTGGTGAGCCCCGGCGCTACAATTCGCGCGCCGTTGGTTGTATTCATTTCGGGCGAGCTCGTGATGCACCATCGTATTGCAGATGATCGCCAGGACTTCCATGGCAGGCGACAAATTGGTCCATGATCCCGCAGTGGACGCCCACGAATTCGTTTTCGGCGCGTTGACAAAAGCTTGGCAATCTGCGTCGGCGCCATCGAAATACCTGAAACTTCCAACAAAGCGACGGCGGTTGCGACTTCGATCGCGGCGGACGAACTGAGCCCGGCTCCAATCGGTACCTCACCACGGATCAACAGATTCGCGCCACTAAGGCAGTAACCGGCTCGTTGAAGAATGACGGCGACCCCGTAAACATAGTCGCTCCAGTGGCGCGACGCCCAAGGCAATGGATCGTCTAGGTTGAACTCGCGGCTCTCGCCAAAGTTCTCAGAATGCATCGCGAGGGTGCGGTCTGGCCGCTTGCCAGCGGCAACCCAGGTAGAGAACGAAAGCGCAGCAGGCATGACGAAGCCGTCGTTGTAATCGGTAAACTCGCCAATCAGATTGACCCGGCCAGGAGCACGAAAGATGGCTGGCGTTTCGCCCCACCGGGCGCGGAATGCGCGGGCAAGCTCCGCATCTTGGTTCATGTGCCCGTTAGCGACTCGTGATTTCCAAGGCTGCCTGAGTCAGACCCTCGGACGTCGCAGTGATCCGCGCTCGTCCCCTCTGGCCGGCCTTTGAACGGACGATTAATAGCGACAAACCATTGAACGCCTTACGGTGGTCGGCTTGGAAGAGTTCCTCCGTCGCGGCGTTTCCGTTGTCAACGGCTGCAATCACTCCGCCGCCGGTTACAGTGAAGTGCATGAGATTGTCAGCCATGGGGCAAAGGTTTCCGTCCTTATCTTCCACGCGAACTGTAATGAACGACAGGTCGTCACCATCGGCCTGGATGTTATTGCGGTCCGCAATCAGCCTGACCCGGGCAGGGGCGCCGGCCGTGCGGATTTCATCGCTCGCCACTGGCTTGCCGTCCCGGTAGGCGACCGCCTTCAAAGAACCTGGCCGATAAGGCGCCTGCCACACGAAGCGGTACTTGCTTGAGAACGTCAGGCTGTCACTCACATTGCTGCCCACGGGCAGATCGATTAACTCCGCGAACTGCTTCTTCCGGCCGAGCGATTTTCCGTTAACGAACAACTCGACTTCCTCGCCATTGGAGTACGCCATCACCGGAATCTCTTGACCTTCCTTTCCTTCCCAATTCCAATGCGGAAGCACATGCACCATCGGCTTCGCGGTCCACCGGCTCTGATATAGGTAATAGCGATCTTTGGGAAACCCAGCCAGATCCACCATGCCGAAGTATGAGCTGCGGGCAGGCCAGTCGCGCCCGGAGTAGGGAGTTGGTTCGCCGAGATAGTCAAAACCGCTCCAGACAAACTCGCCCAGCACCTGCTTCGGAAGACGGTCCTGATAGTAGAACTCCACATCCGGTGGCGTCGCCCAGTTGGGGGCGACCACGTCGTAGCTGGTCACCTGCCTGGATTCGTGTTTCTGATAGTTCGCCAGCGGCAAGTGATATACGCCGCGCGAACTAACGGTGGAGCTGGTTTCCGAACCGTAGATCATCCAGTTGGGATGGTCCTTCAGGATTTCCTCGTAATGGTTCGGTTTGTAGTTGAAGCCGGGGATGTCAATCTGATCGGCAAGCTTGTTCTTGATCGCGTTCTCCCAATTGTCGAAGCCTGCCGTTGTGGGACGGGTAGGGTCTTCCTGATGGAAGAAGTCCACCAGCCGCTTGGCCACCTCCCAGCCATCCGGCCTCCCTTGCTCGGCGACTTCGTTCCCGATGCTCCACATGATGACGCTGGGGTGATTGCGGTCGCGGCGGGCCAGGTCGCGAATGTCCCGTTCGGACCATTCGTCGAAGTACTTGGCAGAACCGTTCGGGACCTTGGCAATCCGCCACATGTCGTAGGCTTCGTCAATCACCACCAGGCCCAGCCGGTCGGCGTATTCGAGCAGTTCGGGCGATGGCGGATTGTGGCTGGTACGAATCGCATTTACACCAGCCGCCTTCATGATCCGCAACTGGCGCTCGGTGGCGCGGCGGTTGACCGCCATGCCCAACGCTCCAAGGTCGGAGTGCAAACAGACGCCGTGCAGTTTCACGGACCGGCCATTCAATTGGAAGCCCCGATCTTTGCTGAACCCGATGGTGCGAATCCCAAAAGGCGTAGTGTAGCGGTCGACTACGCGGTTTCCGTCCAAGACTTCAGTGACCATCGTGTAAAGATAAGGGCGGCCGATATCCCAGCGTTGCGGGCGGGTGACGGTAAGAGTAGTAGTCGCAGTCTGCGCGCCGTTGGCGGGAATCGCGACATCGTCATTCTGCCGGGCGACCTGCTTACCCGCCGCATCCAAGATGGAGGTCTGAAGGGTGATCCTCGCCTCGCGAGTCGACCGGTTGCGCAACTCCGTTTTCACCGTGACGGCGCCCTTTTCGTCGGAGACTTCGGGCGTAGTCACATAAGTTCCCCACCGCCCCACGTGAACCGGTCCAGTTACATCCAGCCATACGTTTCGGTAAATGCCGGCTCCCGGGTACCATCGCGACGCCCTTTCTTCGGGAATCAGACGTACCGCCAACAGATTCTCCTGCGCGCCAAAGTGAAGTTGAGGAGTAAGGTCGAACGAAAAGCTGCTGTAGCCATACGGACGTCCACCCAGTTCCTGTCCGTTCAGCCAAACCCGCGCATTCGACATCGCGCCATCGAATTCGATGGCGAAGTAGCGGTCCTTGGCCGTTTCGGGAAGTGTGAAAGATTTGCGGTACCAGCCGGTTCCGAAGACCGGTAGCCCTCCGGTGGTGGCGCCGAACTTCGACTCAAACGGCCCGCCGAT
>JBGPHB010000601.1:0-4259 GCA_041484155.1 Bryobacteraceae bacterium | reverse complement strand
GGCTTTGCCGGTCCGAAGCACACGGTTTGAAAACGGGGCAAAAGGGTACAGGCACGAATTTCGCAACGACGGCGAAATTCGAGCCAGTCCCCTTTTGCGCATCCTAGCGGCTGGCGGCGACTACCGTTCTGAAGTATTCGACTGTCTCGCGAAGGCCATCCGCGAGGGAAACCTTGGGTTCCCACGCGAGCAGCCGCTTCGCTTTCGAAATATCCGGGCGGCGCTTGCGCGGGTCGTCCTTTGGCAAGGGCTCAAAGACCGTTTCGAGCTTTGAGCCCATGAGCTCCGCGATTCGTTCCGCGAATTCGAGAATGGTCAGTTCCGCTGGATTGCCGAGATTCACGGGATAACGCTCTTCGGAACTGCCCAGCCTGACGAGGCCCTCCACCAGGTCGCTCACGTAGCAGAAGCTGCGGGTCTGCGTGCCGTCGCCATACACCGTCAGCGGCCGGCCGCGCAGGGCCTGGTCGAGGAACGCGGGCACTACCCGCCCGTCTTCGAGCGCCATCCGCGGGCCGTAGGTATTGAAGATTCGCGCGATGTTCGTGCGCACCCCATAGGTACGATGCGCGGCCATCGTGAACGCCTCGGCGTAGCGCTTGCTCTCGTCGTAGCAGGAGCGCGGCCCGACTGGGTTGACGTGACCCCAGTAGGTCTCTTTTTGAGGATGTTCCAGCGGGTCGCCGTAACATTCCGAGGTGGAAGTGAGCAGGAAACGCGCGCCGTCACGCCGCGCAATTTCGAGCATATTGCGCGTGCCGGTTGAGCCCACTTCGAGCGTCTCCATCGGATGCGCCAGATATTCTTTCGGACTCGCCAGCGACGCCAGGTGCCACACCTGATCGAACGCGCCATCAACTTCAATGGACACCGTCACATCCCATCCAAGAAAGCGAAAGCGTGGATGCCGGTCGAGTTGAGAAAGATTGCGGCGCGATCCGGTCATCAAGTTATCCAGACCGACGACGCTGTGGCCGTCCGCGATCAGACGATCGCACAGGTGGGAGCCGATGAATCCGGCGGCTCCCGATACGAGATGAAGCAAAAAGCCCTCCGGTTTCTTCATTCTAGAGCAGTTTCATGGTTTTCGTGAAATGTTCTGGCCCAGCCCGCGGCGGCCAAGGTATTATCCGGTCCGTTCCGCAAGCCGACCATCGCGCGCCTACCGCACGTGGTAGAGGATCGAAAAGCCGGTGCGGGCGACTTCGACGTATTGAGTGAGCCACTCCGAAAGCTCCGGCTGGCGGGCGAGCGTCATCGCAGGGTTATACAAGCCCAGGCCATCAACCACCCAGGTTGGGCGCGCGGCGAGCAATTCGCGGCGATTGGGCGCCGTGAACTCGGGTGCGAGGGACGTGCTGGAGGTGAGATGCCGGTCGGCGAGCACGCCCGAGATCGGCTGGCTTTCTAGAAATCGCGTGGCGGCCGGCAAGCCGGAATCGACAAAGATGTCCGGACGGAAGCCCCAGACGAACAGGGTGTCGCCGGGATGTGCCAGCGCGCGAAGTTGCGCGGCCGCCTGGCGGCTGTCGCGATCGATGGCGAGATCGTTCCACGTTTCGCCGCGGGCGACTGTAATGTAGCCAGGACCGAACCGAATCAGGGGCACGGCCAGCAGCGCGATCACAGTGGCGCAGGCCCATGGTCTGCGTCGGGCAGGCCATGAGCCTGCGTTACGGGCCGCGAGGATCGTCATCGCGGGGAGCAGCAAGAAGTAGTAGCGGGGGAAAAAACGGAAACCGACCATGACGCCCGCGAGCGACAGACCGATCCAGAGCCACATCCTGCGGTCGCGCTCGCGCGCCAGCGCCATTGCGGCGCCCACCGCCAGCGCCGCTTGAAAGCCGAGCCAGTTCGCAGTTCTCTTCACACCCTCCGCCAGCGGATTCTCGACAAAGCTATTGGCGGCATAGATCCCGCCCCACTGCCAGGTCTGCCGGAAATATTCGCCAGCCGAGCCGTGCAGCCACATCCAGCCGAGCGCCAGCGCGTTTGGCGCGGCAAATCCGGCCAGGAGCAGCGGCGCCTGACGCCATTGCCACAGCGCGCATGCGGCCAGAACAAAAACCGCTTTGGAGTTGCACAGCAGGCCTACGCCCGCGGCCACGCCGCTCCAGAAGGCGCGCCCGCGCCAGGCGAAATAGATGGCGCCAAAGTGCGGCAAGACCAGTAACATGTCCGACGCCAGCGGAATTACGGCGGACGGCAGGCCGAACGTGAGAAAAAACGCCACCAGGCAGGCAGCGAAAATGCCTTCCCGCTCTCCCCATTTCGCGCGGGCGACTTTCCACGCCGCGACCGCCACGGCAATCACGTACGCAGCGCCGGCCAGCCGGAGCCAGACGCCGGCCCGCGCCCCCCAGATCAGGCAGATCCAGGCAACCAATGGCGGCTTATCGAACCACACGTCACGGTACAGGACCTTGCCGCGCGCCACTTCCATCGCAGCCGCAAGCGGCAAATTGTCGTCGGCCCACAGGACCGACGAATGGCTCAAGCGTGCGGCCATGACGACGGCGGCGATCAATACGAAGACAATGCCCGCACGCATTCTACCGAATATAGCGAATCAAACCGTGTTGCGAGCCCAGGCGTCCTATGAGAGGATTAGTGGCTGACATGAGAAGAGCCTTCAACGTTGTCGTATTACTGGCGGCCGGGCTTTCCGCGGTGCGTGCGCAAGCGCCGCCGCAAGGGCAAGCGAACCGGTCGGCCGGGACAGAGTCCGGCTTTGCGGTGTTTCAGACGCGCTGCATGGGTTGCCACGGAAACCCGAACGTAGAACGCGCTCCCTCCCCGGAAACGATCCGGCAAATGTCCCCCGAAAGGATCTATGAGGCGCTGACCACCGGCCTGATGAAAAGCCAGGGCGACAGCTTGACCGAGGACCAACGCCGCATGACGGCGACCTTCATGGGCGGCCGGCCGTTGGGCAGCCTGAACCAGGGCGAGGCCAAGAGCATGTCGAATCAGTGCGCCGCCAATCCGCCGCTTGCCGATCCGTCCGCGGGCCCGGCATGGAACGGCTGGGGCGTCGACATTACCAACACGCGATTCCAATCGGCCAAGGCGGCCGGTCTCACGGCCGCGCAAGTCCCTCAATTGAAGCTCAAGTGGGCGTTCGGGTTCCCCACCGGCTTGTCCGCCTACGGCCAACCGTCGGTGGTCTCGGGCCGCGTCTTCGTCGGGACCGACACGGGCTACATCTATTCCCTGGATGCCAAGACCGGGTGCGTGTATTGGTCGTATCAGACCAAGGCCGCCGTCCGGAACGCAATGAGCGTCGGGCCGTTGAAGGGCCGGGGTTCCTCCAAGTACGGAGTCTTCTTCGGCGACTTTCGCGCGAACGTATACGGTCTGGACGCGCAAACCGGCCAACAACTATGGGTCAACAAAGTCGACGATCACTTCGTGGCGCGCATCACGGCGGCTCCGACGTTTCATGACGGCCGCCTGTATGTTCCGGTGTCTTCCTCGGAGGAGTTTCAAGCGGCCAACCTGGACTACCCCTGCTGCACGTCGCGCGGGAGCGTGGTGGCGCTGGACGCCAGTACCGGAGAGAAGATCTGGAAGACCTACGTCATGGACGAGCCCAAGCCCACCAAGAAGAATTCCAAGGGCGTGCAGTTATACGCGCCGGCCGGCGGATCGATCTGGAATTCTCCCACGGTGGACGTCAAGCGCAATGCCATTTACGTCGGGACCGGGGACGGGGAAACCGAGCCGGCCCCCAAAACCACCGATGCCCTCATGGCGCTGGACATGAAAACCGGGAAAATGCTGTGGGCCTACCAGGTGGAAGAGAACGATGCGTTCCTGGGCGGATGCAACGGCGCCGCCAAGACCGAGAACTGCCCGGTGGCGCCGGGTCCCGACCTGGATATCGGCAATTCACCCATCCTGAAGACCTTGCCTGGCGGCAAGCGAGTGGTGCTTACGGGCGCCAAGGACGGGCGTGTTTTCGCCCTCGATCCGGACAAGAACGGCGCGCTTCTGTGGAAGACCAACGTGGCCCCGCCACCGGCTCCGGGAGCGAACGCGTTTTTCGCGCGGTTGGGCGGCATCGTTTGGGGTGGAGCCGCGGATGAGCGCAACGCATACTACGGCCTCAGCGCGGGCGGAATGGCCGCGGTGCAGTTGACCACGGGAGAGAAACTCTGGTACACGCGTCTCGCAAAAGAAGGAGCTCGGGTGTCAAACGCCGCCGCGACTTCCGCGATTCCGGGGGTTGCGTTTGTGGGCGGTTCCGACGGAATGCT
>JBGPHB010000600.1:0-4265 GCA_041484155.1 Bryobacteraceae bacterium | reverse complement strand
GGAGCCACCCGCCGGGATCGAACCGGCGACCTGCTGATTACGAATCAGACGCTCTACCAACTGAGCTAGGGTGGCTTCGCTCGACTCTAAGAATATCACAGCGTGTCGGCGCTACCGGAAAACTCGGGCCATCCAATCCTTTACGATGGATCCGGCTTTGGACGGAAACCGATGAGCGCCGGGGAGCATGTGGAACTCGACGTCCGTCGCGTGACGGCGCAGGCGGTCGGGGAAACCGCTGGCCACATCGGCGGGAAAGAATTCGTCCTCGGACCGCGAGATGTGCAGAATCGGCGCCGTGACGGTCTGGTATTTGTCCTGCTCCCAATCGTTGGGAACGCCGCCACAAATTGCGAGAATACCGCCCGCCTCTTGAGGATGGGTTCCTATGAACCGGTAATTCATGCCCACGGGCTGTGAGAAACCCATCAGCAACGTCCGCCGGGGCGGAATGGGAAACCGGCTCCGAAGCCCGGCCGCCACAGTGCGCACGATCTCGTGATGCAGCCGGATGTTGAGCTCCGGATGGCGGCGCGTCCCCCAACTATAGCCAACCTCATCGCTGGTGGGACTCCCCGACAGGTAGTACTGGTTAGGACCGCGAAGGCTCGCTACCACGCAGTTTTCGCCGACCAGCGGCACGGAAAGCCGCAACATCACCTCGGGATTGGAGCCATGGCCGTGCAGAGCCAGCACCAGAACCGCGCTGTCGTCCACGCGGGGCGGCACGTGCAGGAGGTAGGCGGACTCGAGGCCAACGGTTACAGAACCCAGGTACCTATCATAATTCACTGAAAAGCGCCGATAGAAGAAGCAGGTGGCTTCACGCCGGTTTAGACGAAGTGCAAATGCATGAGAACGCGGGGATCAGAGACATGAGTGCAGAGTTGGTCGGAACTGGCATGGATCGCGAAGTGGCGCTGTCGCGGGTCGGTGGGGACGCCGAACTGCTCAAGGAAATTGCCGGCCTGTTCCTGGAAGACTACCCAAAGGTGATGGCGGAGTTACGTGAGGCCGTCGCGCGACTCGATGCCAAGGCCGTCGAACGCACGGCGCATGGACTGAAGGGCTCGGTCGCGAATTTCGGCGCGCAGGCCGTGGTTGAGTCCGCGTTCTCGCTCGAAAGCATGGGCCGCTCGCAGCAACTTGCCCAGGCAGCGGAGACGCTCCAGACGCTCGAGCGGGCGCTGGCTGCGCTGCGTCCGGAGCTGGAATCGCTGTAGCGCGACAACTGCTATCATCTAGTTTCGTCCTCAAGCATGACAAATGTCGCAGAGATGGTCTGTGCACACAGCCCGGACTCCGATGACGCCTACATGTTTTATGCGCTGGCCACTCGGAAAATCCGATCCTCGCTGGTCGAGTTTCGGCACGTGCTCGAGGACATCCAAACCCTGAATCAAAAGGCGCGGGCCGGCGAATATGAGCTGACCGCGATTTCCTACCATGCCTATCCGTTCATTGCCGACAAGTATGTGCTGATGGCGTCGGGATCGAGCGTCGGAGATGGCTACGGTCCCATGCTGGTGGCCGCGCGGCCCATGACCCTGGACGAGGTGAAAGGCAAACGCATCGCGATTCCGGGTAAGCTGACAACGGCTTATCTTACCCTGCGTCTTGCGCAGCCCGACTTCGAGGCCGTGGAACTGCCCTTCGACCGTATTCTGGATGCGGTGCGAGAGAATAGAGTCGACGCCGGGCTGGTGATTCACGAGGCGCAGTTGACCTACGGCAAAGGCGGCTTCCACAACGTCCTGGACCTGGGCCGCTGGTGGAAGAACACCTACGATCTGCCGCTGCCGCTGGGAGCGAACGTCCTGCGGCGGGACCTAAGCCCGAAACTTTCCAGCGAATGCTGCCGTCTAATGCGGGAGAGCATTCAGTACGCACTCGATCATCGAGAGGAATCGCTGAGTTACGCCATGCAGTTTGCCCGCGACATGGAAGCGCCCCTGGCGGAGAAATTCGTGGGCATGTACGTCAACCACTACACCGTGGATTGCGGGGAGTCGGTGCCGAAAGCCGCTCAGAAGTTGCTCGACTTGGGGCACGAGGCTGGTATCATCCCGCACCGCGTTACCGTCGAGTTTGTACGGTGAAAATCATAGCCCTTCTGGTGCTGGTCACGGGATTCGCCTTGTGCCAGGCGCCCGCCGCCGACACGAAGCAGCGGGCGCGCACGGTTCGCGACCTCGCCAAGCAGGGTGCGGACGCGATACCGAAACTTGCTCCTTATGTAGCCGATCCCGACCTGGGCGTCCGTATTGAAGCAGTGAAGGCGCTGGTCGAGATCGGCGGGCCGAGGTCGGTGGATCCCCTGGTGGGTGCGACGCGTGACAATGATCCGGAGATGCAGATTCGCGCCTCGGACGGGCTGGTCAATTTCTATCTGCCCGGCTACATCAAAGTGGGGCTCAGCGGATCGCTACGGCGGGTTGGGAACTCGATCAGAGGCAAGTTCACCGATACCAACGACCAGATCATCGATGCATTTGTGGAGGTGCGCCCGGACGTGGTTGAAGTGTTAGGAAGACTCGCCCGTGGCGGTGCGAGCCTCGACGCACGTGCCAACGCGGCGCGGGCCCTGGGTATCCTGCGCGGGCGCGCCGCGATTCCGGACTTGGCCGAGGCGATGCACTCCAAAGATAACGAAGTGATGTACGAGTCATTGATCGCCGTGCAGAAGATCCGCGACCCGGCCGCCGCACCGCGCGTCACGTTCTTGCTGCGGGATTTGGACGAAAGAATCCAGATCACGGCGCTGGAAACCACCGGCGTCCTCCGAAACCGCGAGGCCGCGCCGGACGTACGAGACGCCCTGCAGCACGCCCGTACGATCAAAGTACGCCGCGCGGCATTGTCCGCTCTGGCGATGCTCGGGGAACCGGCGGATCGCGGGACGTTTCGGCAGTCTCTCACCGACAAAGACGACGCGCTGCGTGGCTCCGCGGCGGAAGGACTTGGGCGGCTGAAGACTCAGGCCGATCGTGCCGATCTTGATAAAGCGTTTGCCGATGAGCGCAAGATGAGCCCCCGCCTTTCGCTGGCCTTCGCGATGGTGTCGCTTGGCAATCTGGATACAGGCGAGTTCAGCCCGCTACGCTACCTGGTGAATACCCTGAACGTGCGGTCCTACCGCGACGTGGCGAACGCGTTTCTCGTCGAGCTGACGCGGCAGCAGACGGTGCGGCAGGCGATCTACCCGTCTTTCGCGAACGCTTCCAAGGACGAGAAGATCCAACTGAGCATTGTGTTCTCGCGCTCCGGCGATCGCGACAGTGTCTCGTACCTGGAGAAGCTTTCCGTGGACCCGGATAGTGACGTGGCGCAAGAAGGTATCCGCAGCTTGCGAACACTGCGGGCGCGGTTGCCGTAAGACTACTTCGCTTTCTTCTGCTTTTGCTGCCCGACGCGAATCTTAAACTGCTTCTGCTGCGCTTCCTGATAAGCCTTCCAGTCGAAGCGCTGGGCTGCTTCTGAAAGATAGCCATTCACGTCGATGTTCTTGGGGAGCACGGCCATAAGGGTCGCAGTCATCGATCCATCCGGACTGTTGATACGATACCGCTTGACGTTCGGAATAGACATAACGTTCTCAAGATAACATAAAGAACTACCGGCAGTTCCACCGAGAGGGCTCAGGCGACGCTCTTCACGCGTACGTCGACACGAAGACCAACAGCAGCAAGCAAATTGACGAGGCTATCGATGGAAAACAAGTCGATCTTGCCCCTCATGAGATCGGAGATTCGTGGCTGCGTAACTCCTAATAGTTCGGCGGCGCGAGCCTGCGTGAGCTTGTTGTCCCTGATAAACCCGACGAGTGCGCGCATCATAGCTGATCGGATTCGAAGATTCTCCGCCTCCGCCGGTTTGAAACCCAAATCGGAGAAGACACTGCAGCGCCTGCGGTTGCCTCCACGTTGCATTATCTTTTCAATCGCTCCCCGCTCTGGCAGGATGATGAAAGAGTGCAGAAACACAATTTTGAGCCGCCGATAAAAGCCGATGAACACAGATAAATCTATTGTTTTCAATCCGCGTTGATCTGTGTTCATCCGCGGCCGGCAATGTCTTGGCCTATTTCAGCAGCCTGCTAGGCTTCGCCCATCAGTATACTTCCTTAACCCAAGTTCGTCACGGACCGGTTGATTCCAGCTTTTTTGAGCCTCCGAATGAGCACAAGTTTCGTGCTTGTAACGGTAGCGGATGAAAAACGCGATGTAGTGTAGACCTACCCTCTTGTAAGCAGGGTAGCGTCATGG
>JBGPHB010000599.1:0-4270 GCA_041484155.1 Bryobacteraceae bacterium | reverse complement strand
GGCTTCTTCGAGGATTCTTTCCTGATCGCTATGCGCGCCGAAACCCCTGGCGCCGTCCTCTTCGTCGACCATCGCGCCGACTCCGTAACACTGGACGCCCTTGGCGCGCAGGAACGCCATGTCGGTCGCGCCGGTTTGCATGAGGGGAACCGTCGGCACGCCGTACACTCGCCGGTACGCGGCTTCGAGCGCCCGGTATGCCACGGAGTCGATCGACGAAGGCGCGGCATCGGGACGCTGGTTCCGCGAATCCGGAATCAGCTCGACGGCCGGATCGCCGATCACCTTGCGCATCAGGTCGTAGAACGCCGAAATATTCTCATCCGGCAGCGCCCGAATGTCCAAAGTCACTTCCGCCTCGGATGGAATCACATTCACCTGATACCCTCCCTGAAAGATGTTCGGCGAAATGGAGGTGTGCAGCATCGAGTATTTGTTAGGATCGCTTTCCGCGAGATACTCGCGAACGGCCGCCGCCTTTTGCGGATCGAGCAGGCCCCGATACCGCTCCGCCTCTTGCGCCGTGCCGAGGTTCGCGAGCTTTTCGAAATACGATCGGGTCGTGTCATTCAGCCGCATGGGAGGATCCCACGCCGCGAGCTTCTCCACGGCGCGCGACAGGTGCACGATGGCATTGGTGCGTAGCGGGCGGGAGCCGTGTCCCGCCGGCCCGCGAGCCACCAGGCGCGCTGCCTTGGGCTGCTTCTCCGTGGTCTCGATCATGGCGTACACCGTCTTGCCATTCGCCCGCCGGACGCCGCCGGACTCGGCCAGGCAGAACTCGGAATCGATCTCGTTCCAGTGCTCGTTCACCAGGGATTCGATGCCCGGGCCGGTGGCGGCTTCTTCGCCCGCTTCCGAAACGAAAATTACATCGCGGTCCAGCCGGACTTGGGAGCGCTTGAGCAGCAGCATGGTCATCATCGCCGCAACCAGATCGGACTTGTCGTCGAGCGTGCCGCGTCCATAGACATAGCCGCCCTGCCGCGTGGCGCTGAAGGGCGGGAATGTCCATTTCGACGCATCCACCCGAACCTCGTCGCTGTGCCCCATGATGAGCAGAGGCCGCTTGATCCCGTTGCCCTTCAGCCGGGCGATGACGTTGGCCCGCGCCGGATCCTTGGCCGCCAGCGTGGCCACGATTCCTTCCGCGTCGAGGACCTTCTTTACGTATTCCGCAACGCGCGTTTCATTGCCGGGCGGGTCGGTGCTATCGATCCGGACTAGCGCCTGGAAATGGCGCATAGTCTCTTCGTTGATTTTGGACCAATCCGGCGTCTGGGCCATCACAGACCCAGCGAACAGGGCGGCGAGGAAAAGGCTTCGCATTCGCTCAGTTTAGTCCATCTCCCTGCAGTTCAGTGACGCAGGGAGATACCATGGATTGAAGCTAGAAGGAGGTTGAGATGATGCATTTTCTGGCAGTCGTGATTTTAGTCGTGGCACTTGCGCCGGTGCGTCTCGCGGGACAGGGGCCGGCGAAGACGCCGCACTCCAAGACTTGGACCCAGCATCACACGTCGGACGGCCAGCCGGACTTGCAGGGCATATGGTCGAACGCTACCACCACGCCCCTGGAACGGCCCGCTGCGCTGGCCGGAAAGCAGGTCTTGACGGACCAGGAAACGGCCGAACTGGAAACGCAAACCGCACAAAGCCGCAACAGCGATCGCCGCGACGGGAAAGGGACCGAAACGGACGTCGGTCGCGCTTATAACGAGTTCTGGTGGGAACGGGGAAAAGTATTGAACCGAACGTCGCTGATTGTGGATCCGGCGGACGGGAAACTTCCTCCGCTGACTCCAGCGGGGCAAAAGACCATCGACGCCCGCGCGGAGGCGAGGCGCGGCCGCGGCCCAGCGGACTCTTGGGAGGACCGGCCGCTACAGGAGCGTTGCGTAATGTACCACGGTGTGCCGCCGCTCCCCACCGGCTACAACAACAACTATCAGATTCTGCAGACTCCCGGCATCGTGGCGATCGTCCATGAGATGCTTCACGATGTGCGCATCATTCCGCTGGACGGGCGCGCGCATCTCCCTGGAAGCGTGAACCAGTGGATGGGGGACTCGCGCGGCCGCTGGGAAGGCAATACGCTGGTGGTCGACACGACCAATTTCAACAACCAGCCGAACCTGTTCCGATTCCCGGCGTCCGGGGCGGCCACCCATGTGGTCGAACACTTCACGCGCGTCGACGCGGACCACATCGACTACCAATTCACGGTGGACGATCCGGCGATGTACACCCGGCCGTGGACCGCAAGCCTACCCATGACGAAGATTGAGGGACCGATCTATGAGTACGCGTGTCATGAGGGGAACTATGGCATGATGGGCATCCTGGCGGGAGCTCGGGCCGAGGAGGCCGCAAAGGGGAAACGATGAGCACAACTCGACGGGGCTTCTTGGCGGCGGCTGGAGCGACGGCGGCTCAGAATGCCGCCCACGGGCAAGACCACGAGCACGATCATGACCACCAGGCGGTTCCCTCAGATCCCGCCCTGCGTGTCAAAGCCCTCGAATCGCTGCTGGTAGAGAAGGGATTGGTGGACCCGGCTGCCCTGGACGCTTTGATCGATACCTACGAACACAAGGTGGGCCCGCGCAACGGCGCGCGCGTGGTGGCACGGGCCTGGGTCGATCCGGCCTATAAGAAGCGCCTTCTTGAGAATGCCTCAGCCGCGATCTCGGAGCTGGGTTACAGCGGCATGCAGGGTGAATCCATGCTGGTGCTCGAGAACGGACCCAAAGTCCACAACCTGGTGGTCTGCACGCTGTGCTCTTGCTATCCGTGGCCGGTCCTGGGCCTGCCGCCGGTGTGGTACAAGTCCGCGCCCTATCGATCCCGCTCGGTGATCGATCCGCGCGGTGTGCTGCGCGAATTCGGGCTGGAACTAGCGGAGGATGTGGAGGTCCGGGTTTGGGACAGCACTGCGGAGCTGCGTTACCTTGTGCTACCGGAGCGGCCTGCCGGCAGTGAAAAAATGACGGAAGAGGAACTGGCTGCCCTGGTCACGCGCGATTCCATGATCGGTGTCGCCAAGGTCACGTCCCCCGGAGGCCACGCATGAACGGCATTCATGACATGGGCGGAATGCATGGCATGGGCCCGGTAAAGATCGAGAAGAACGAACCCGTATTCCACCAGCCCTGGGAAGGGCGGGCTCTCGCGCTGAACCTCGCGGTGCGAGCCGGCCGGGGTAACATCGACAACTCCAGACACGGAGTTGAATTGCTGCCGCCTGCCGACTATCTGAGCATGAGTTATTACGAGAAGTGGACCGCGAGGCTCGAGAATATCCTGGTCGCTGGCGGCGTCGTCACACGTGAGGAGATCGAGAACGGGAAGCTAGCGCCGGGCTCGCCTAAATCCACGCCGGCCCTCACCGCGGCGATGGTGCCGGTGACGATGGGTAGGGGCGCACCCCCCCGCCGGAACGTGCCGGTCGCTCCGCTCTTTAAAGTGAAGCAGCGCGTGCGCGCCCGCAACATCAATCCCGCGGGGCACACGCGTCTGCCGCGCTATGCCCGCGGCAAGGTTGGGATAATCGTCCGGGACCACGGTGTGTTCGTCTTTCCCGATACCAACGCTCTATTCCAAGGCGAGAAACCGCAGCACGTTTACTCGGTCCGGTTCGCCGCGCGCGAGCTGTGGGGCGAGCAGGCCTCACCGCGCGACTCGGTCTATATCGACATGTGGGACGACTACCTTGAGCGCGCCTGATCTCACCGGCTTGCCGCAGCTACCTCGCGACCAGGGCGGACCAGTGTTTGCCGAGCCCTGGCAAGCCCAGGCGTTCGCGCTGGCCGTACGGCTTTCGGCGCAAGGGCATTTCACCTGGAAAGAGTGGGCGGCCGCGCTCGCCGAAGAGCTCAAGGCCGCTGCCAACCGGGGTGAGCCGGATGATGGCTCGCATTACTACCACCATTGGCTGGCATCTCTCGAACGCCTGGTGAGCAGCAAGGGCCTGGCCGACCCCGCCGCGCTTCTGAAGCGAAAAGAGGCCTGGGCGGACGCCTATCGCCACACTCCCCACGGTAAGCCTGTGCAGTTACTCACCCCGTAAATACTTGCATCGGGTCGGAATCTACGACCATTCCAGTCCTAGATGGTGTACACTGAGAGTGGTACTTCCAGATGCAACTGGATGTCCCGCTGGTGGAGCGTCAAAGCTTGACTTGGAAAGGTCCAACGCTGGATACTGGAAATCCATATGCAAATGAGTTTCAAGAAGGGGGCGCGCAGGAAAAGCACCAGCGCCAGGAAT
>JBGPHB010000598.1:0-4275 GCA_041484155.1 Bryobacteraceae bacterium | reverse complement strand
CGGAAAGCCGGCCGGAGGCCGGCTCGCCGCCAAGACTGGCTGCCCCACACTCTTCCTTGAAGACTCTGCCCCTCTCCACATAATGCGCGACGCCTTCCCGGAAGCGGGCCTGTTCCTCGGCAGTCACCGCGCGGCGGGGCTTCGCCGGGACGCCCATTACCAGCGTCGCCGGTGGCACCTCCATACCCTCTGGCACCAACGCGGCGGCGGCGACCACCGCGCCTTTGCCAACACGCGCCCCATTCAGAACAATCGCCCCGATGCCGATCAACGCCTCGTCTTCGATAATGCAGCCGTGCAACGTCGCCGAGTGTCCGACCGTGACTCGATCTCCGATCGTAAGAGGAACGCCCTCATCCAGATGCAGCGCACTGTTTTCCTGAATATTGCAGTCCGAGCCGATCCGGATGGGTCCGTTGTCGGCGCGCATCGACGTATTCGGCCACACGCTGGAGCGCTCGCCGATGGTGACATCGCCGATGATCTGCGCGCTCGGATCGATATATGCGGATACAGCAATCCTAGGCGCGATGCCACGGAACGAACGAATCATATTGGCTTCGGGGTGAACCCCCATGCTAACAGATGCGGGTATCCTCAAGGTATGCGGGCGCTGACGTATTTGATTCTGGCCACGACACTCCGGGCGGACGAGCAAACGCGGAAAATGGCGGAGCGCGTTTCGGAAGAGGCCGCAGCGTTTCAGAAGCTCGCGCCCCAGGTGCTGGGCCAGGAACGGCTGCATCAGAACGCACAGAAGCCGCCCGCGCGATTTCGGCCACGCATCGGCGACGCGGCGGTAGGTCCGCCGCCCACCCGGTGGAAGGAGCGGGACATCGTGTCCGAGTACGGGTTTGCCTCGTTCGCCGGCGCGCCCGACGCGCTCCATGAGTTGCGCCAGGTGGTTTCCGTCGATGGCCGTAAGGTCGGGGACACGAAGAAGGCTCAGGACGCGCTCGCCAAGGTGATCACGGCCAGCGACGACGCCCGCAAAAAAGAAGTGTTGAAGCAGTTCGAAAAGTACGGTCTGGTGGGAGCCGTCACCGACTTTGGCCAATTGATCCTGCTCTTCACACGCCGAGAGTTGGAGCGATACGAGTTTACGGCGAGGGGTTCCAAGATGATCGGCCCCCATCGGGCTCTGGTGTTTGCCTTCAAGCAACTGGACGGGCCCGAGGCGTTGACGCTGATTGAAGGCAACAAGAAGGATCAATTGCGGCGCCTGCGCATCGAAGGCGAGATCCGGGTGAACGCGGACAACTACGTGCCCCTGCAGATTACGCTGGTAGCGCGCCAGGCCGATTCGGCGGCCGAGTTGCGTGAAGAGGCGGCCGTCGATTACGCCATGAGCCCGTACGGGGCGCTCCTGCCGACTTCCACGGAACACCGGGAACTACGCGGCGGGAAGGTCGTCGCGGAAAACCATTTCACCTACACCGATTTTCATAAGTTCGGCGCCTCCAGCGAGATCAAGTTCGAAGTGGAGAAATGACGCCGGCCGTCTACTTGCACGGCTTCGCATCCAGCCCTCAGTCGAAAAAGGCGCAGTTTTTCCAGCAGCGATTTAGCGAGCGCGGCTTGAAAATCGAGATCCCGCAACTCGACGAGGGTGACTTCCAAGCGTTAACCATCACCGGGCAGCTTGGGGTGATCGATCGCGCCGTAAACGGAAAGCCGGCGATTCTGATCGGATCGAGTCTGGGCGGCTACCTTGCCGCCCTGTACGCCGCGCACCACCCCAACGTCGAGCGCCTGGTCCTGATGGCGCCTGCGTTCCAGTTCCCCCGGCGGTGGCGGGAGCGGTTCACTACCGAAGAACTGGCGCTCTGGAAGCGCGAGGGGTCCCGCAAGTTCTTTCACTATGCCCACCAGGAGGAGCGTGCGCTGGGCTATCCGTTTGTGGAAGACTCCCTCCAATACTCGGACGAACCCGAGTTCCGGCAGCCGGCCCTGGTCCTGCATGGCGTCCATGACTCGGTGGTTCCCGCGGAGATTTCGCGCCGGTTTTCAGAGCGTTACGCTAACGTTACTTTGCGCCTCCTGGAATCCGGTCACGAGCTCACCGACGTGCTCGATCAGGTATGGACGGAGACGGGAATGTTTCTCGGATTCCAAAACCTGTAACACCAAGAGGCTGTTTCTGCTGTATGTTAGACTGTTACCAGATAGGCCAGAGGGCAAAGATTCCAAAATCTGAAACCCCTGGCTAGTTTTGTTCGTCTAGTTGCCGTGGAAGTGTCACGTGGCTGAAGGTAGCGAAGTGCCAGAGCACCCCGAAAACGACCCCGGGAAGAGCCCGCCGGACAATTTCGAAGACCATTTGGAGCATCTGCTCACGCCGGCTTCGCTGGACGTGCCGTGGTATCGCACGATCTTCAAGACTATTAAGGAAACCATCAACCCGCCCAAGCTTCCACCGCTCGAGATCACCTCGAAGCCGGTCCCGGTGGCGGACATGTGGGGATTTTACGGCGGTAATGAGACCAAGGCGGGTGTCTCTTCGCTGCTCATTCACGTTGCCGTGGTTGGGCTGGTCCTCTTTATCGGAACCCTTAAGCCGGTGCAGAACCTGATTCGGGAGCAGATCACGCCCCTGTTTGCGCCGGACTTGAAACCGTACCTCCCGCAGAAAAAGGACCAGATGCACGGAGGGGGCGGCGGCGGCACGCGGTCTCCACTCGACGCGAGCAAAGGCAAGCTACCCAAGATCGCACCCCGGCAGTTCACTCCGCCGCGGGTAGATCCCCCGGAGAATCCGAAGCTGCCGATGATGCCGACTATCGTCGCGGACGCCCCGATTCCTAACGTGAACGCGCTGAACTACGGAGACCCGCTGAGCCGGCTCGGCGTGCCCTCGAATGGTTCGGGGCTGGGCGGCGGCATCGGGAGCGGCATCGGCGGCGGAGTCGGATCGGGCCGGGGCGCGGGCGTTGGTCCGGGTTCAGGTGGCGGATTCGGCGGCGGCGCGTATCGGATTGGCGGCGGCGTTTCCCCGCCCAGCGTGCTTTCCAAAGTCGAACCCGAGTACTCGGAAGAAGCCCGCAAGGCCAAGTGGCAGGGCACCGTGGTGTTGCAGTTGGTGGTGGATGAAAAAGGCCGCCCCCAGAATCTGAAGGTGACCCGGTCGCTCGGGCTGGGCCTGGATCAAAAGGCCATCGAGGCGGTCGAGAAGTGGACCTTCAAGCCCGGCATGAAGGACGGCAAGCCCGTGCCGGTCATCGCCACCATTGAAGTAAACTTCCGGTTGCTCTGAAAACCCTTTTGGCAAGCTAAAGCATGCCCCACCCTTAGCTGCAAGTTGTTGGTGAGCATGTGGGACATGCTTCAGCTTGTCATCCCGATCCGCTTCTGGGTGTAACCTAGGTGAACATGCCCAAGATGCTCCCGCGCGGCCAACGTCCGGAGCGGCGGATTGCGGTGTTCGTAGTCGCGCTGCTCTTGTTGTTGTTCTTCAGCCGCTCCATTTGCGGCTTCGTCATCGACTACCTCTGGTGGCGTGAACTGGGGCAGGTTCCAACCTGGCTGCTCATGCTGGTGTATCGTTACGCCCCCGGCCTCGCCGCCTGGCTGATTGTGTTCATCGTGTACTGGGTTGCGCACGCGCGCGGGATGAAGCACGCGGGCACCCGATTGGGTGACTATCCCTGGTATACCCGCATTGCAACTCTGGCGATCGCGCTGGTGTCGCTGGTAGTCGCCCTGGCGGCCGTGGATGGCTGGACCGTGGCGCGCTACATGGGTGGGCGTGGGACGGCGGCAGTCTGGCACGATCCCGTGTTCGGCCGGCCTCTCACCTTCTACTTCTTTGAATTGCCCTTCTACAGCATGCTGATTCATTTCCTTGCCGCCTGCGCCCTCGGCGGCGCGCTGGCGTACTATCTGGCCGCGCGCGGCTGGCAGATTCGCCGGGATTTTCCCGGCTTCGGATCGGGCAATCAGATCGACCTAAACGACCTCCGCGCCCTGGGGAAGCTCGAAACGGGATTGCTCAAGGGGCTGGTCACGCTCTTCCTGGTACTGTTGGCCGCCGATTTCTGGCTGGGACGCTACGACCTGCTCCTCTCCGACCACGGAAATCTCATGGTGGGTATCGATTATGTTCAGCAAAACGTGGGTCTGCCGCTACAGACGATCAAAGCCGGAGCTGCATTGCTGGCCGCGGCTCTGGTCCTGGCTGGGCGGCGGAAGCTGGCGGTGGCCTGCGCGGTGGTCCTGGTCGTGGATTTCATCGTTCCCCCGCTGTTGAGTTCGCTGTACGTGCGGCCGAACGAGCTG
>JBGPHB010000597.1:0-4281 GCA_041484155.1 Bryobacteraceae bacterium | reverse complement strand
GTGGTCTGGGCCAATCTCGGCGATGCGTATGTGAATCAGGCCAAGACCAAGACGGGCGCGGACCAGGACGCGGCGCTCCAGAAGGGTGTGGCGGCCTATCAGAAGGCGATCGAGCTCAAGCCCGAGGATTCCACTTATCACAACAACTATGCGTTGGTGCTGGCCCAAGACAAGAAATTCGCCGAAGCGCAGGCCGAGTTGACCAAAGCCGCCCAGCTCGATCCGGCACAAGCTGGAAAGTATTACTACAACCTGGGCGCCGTTCTCGTGAACACGAACCAGTTGGATCCGGCGGCTGAGGCGTTCAAGAAAGCCATCGAGATCGATCCGAACTACGCCGATGCTCACTATCAGCTCGGATTGAGCCTGATGGGTAAAGCCACTGCGACGCCGGACGGCAAGATGACCGCGCCGCCGGGCACCTCGGAATCGTTCCAAAAGTATCTCCAGCTTCAACCCAATGGTCCCAACGCCGAAGCCGCCAAAGCGATGCTGGCGACGCTGGGCTCCACCGTCGAGACCCAGTTCTCGAAACAGCCTCAGAAGAAGAAGTAGATGATCCGCGCGATCCTGTATCTGATCGCAACCATTTTCATCATCAGCGTTCTGCGATCGATTATTGGGATCATCACCAAAGGATTTGGGGATCTGTTCAATCCGGAACAGCCGGCGCCCGGCGCCCGGCCGGACGCGCCTTCCGGCGGCGAGTTGAAGAAGGATCCGGTGTGCGGCACGTTCATCGCGGCGTCAACGTCCATTCACAAAAAGGTGGGTGATGTGACGTACTATTTCTGCTCGACGGAGTGCCGCGACAAATTCAAAGCTTAGCGAAAAGCGGCAGGCCGGGGCCTGCGTTACTTTAGAGGAATGAAACTTTCCGATCTCGCGGCTGCGCTCGCGTGCGAGCTGCGCGGGGACGGTGGACTTGACATCACCGGCGTGGCCGGCCTGGACCAAGCCGGGCCGGATCAACTCACGTTTCTCGCCAACCCGAAGTACACGCACAAAATAGAGCACACACGGGCTGGAGCCGTCCTGGTACCGGCGTGGAGGGAGGGTCTCCGCGCGGCCCAGCTCATTTCAGCCAACCCGTATCTGGACTTCGCCCGGGCGCTCGCGCTGTTCTATCGGCCGCCGCGGCCGCAGCCGGGGATTCATCCGCTGGCCTCGGTCGCCGGATCGGCGCGTATCGGCGAGAACGCTTCCATCGGACCCTTTGCGGTAGTTGGCGACAATGTGGTTCTGGGCCGCAATGCGGTGCTGCATCCGCATGTGGTGATCTACCAGGACGCCGGGATCGGAGACGATTTCTACGCTCACGCGCACGCCGTGGTGCGCGAATCCTGCCGCATCGGCCACCGCGTGATCCTCCAGTGCGGCGTGGTGATCGGCGGGGACGGCTTCGGATTCGCCAAGCGCGCGGACGGCACGCATTTCAAGATCGTCCAGAGCGGCATCACGGTCATTGAGGACGACGTCGAGATCCAGACGCTGACTTCGGTCGATCGCGCGAACTTCGGCGAAACGCGGGTGCGCCGCGGTGCCAAGATCGACAGCCTGGTGCAGGTGGGACACGCTTCCGTGGTCGGCGAGGACAATATCATCTGCGCGCAGACCGGACTGGCCGGATCGAGCGTGCTCGGCAAAGGCGTGTTGCTGGCGGGACAAGTAGGCGTCTCGGGTCACCTGACCATCCACGATCGCGCCGTGATTTATGCCCAGAGCGGGATCGGCGGCGACGTAGCGGAGGGCGCGGTGATGAGCGGCTCGCCCGCGTTCGAAGCCCGCGAGTGGCTGCGCGCCATCACCGCGTTCCCCAAGCTGCCGGAGCTTGTAAAGACAATGCGACAATTGGAGAAACGGCTTGCGATCCTCGAACGAGCCGGCCATCACCATCCATGAAAGAATCCAGCGATGAAATACGAGAGCGCTTAGGGCACCCCCTGCTGTCGTACCGGAACGAGGAGTTCCTGGACAGTCCGGAAGGGCGCTCGCTGCGCATCCTGAGCGAATACCTGTATCCGCTCTCGCATTTCCGCAAGGAGAGAATCCACGATACCATCGTCTTCTTCGGTTCGGCGCGCACGGTCGAATCCAACGGCCGTTATTACCGCGAGGCGCGGGAACTGGCGCGGCGCGTTACGGAATGGTCCAACAACTTGCCGGATGCAGGCCGCTTCGTGGTCTGCAGCGGGGGCGGACCAGGAGTCATGGAAGCGGCCAACCGGGGCGCTCAGGACGCGGGCGGCAAAACCATCGGCCTGAATATCGGCCTGCCCTTCGAACAACGCCCCAACCCGTTCATCACGCCCGAGTTGTCCTTCGAGTTCCACTATTTTTTCATGCGTAAGTTCTGGTTCGCGTACCTGGCCAAGGCGCTGGTGGTGTTTCCGGGCGGATTCGGAACTTTGGATGAGCTGACCGAGATCCTCACGCTGGCGCAAACGCAAAAACTCGTGAAGAAGATGGTGGTGGTCCTGTACGGCTCGGAGTTCTGGAAGGAAATTCTAAACTTCGACGCGCTAGTGCGCCACGGCATGATCGCGGAAAGCGATCTGCAATTGTTCAGTTTTGCCGATGACGTTGAATCCGCTTTCCGGCTGCTCGAGACCGGTTTAACGAAATATTATCTGGAACCGGATAAAGACCTGCCGGCCATTGCCAAGTCGAGGATCTAGAGCACCCGTGCCCCCTGCTCGCCTCGTGACGATTTTCCGATGGCTGGGCCGGGTGGGCATGGCTTTCCTGGTTCTGCTGGCCGCCTATATCGCGCTGGCATGGATCGCGCCCCAGAGCGCGGTCCGAACCGCGGCCGGCCTGGGACTGCTGACTACCGGCGTCTGGCTGGCAATCCGCCTGCTTCGCCTCACGGCGCGCAACGCGGTGTGGCGGCTACGGAACCGCCTCCTGGTCACTTATCTGTTCGTTTCCGTGGTGCCGATTCTGCTGCTGGTGGCCGCGCTGCTCAATGGGGCGTATTTGCTCGCCAATCAAATCGTCCTGCATCTCGCCACCAGCGAGTTCGACCGCCGTATCCAGGGGCTCCAGACCGGCGCCGACAGCATCGTGAAGACCCCGCCGTCGGACCGCGAGGACCATATGGTGCGTATGGCCGACCTCTACTACAGCGACCGTTACCCCGGTATCGAGATCCTGTTGCGCCAGTCCGGGCGGTTGTTCCGCTATCCGAAAAACAGCCGCATGTCGTCACCCCGCGAGGAATGGAGGCCGGTCCGGGGCGTGCTGGTGCGAGACGGCCGCTTCTACCTGTGGTGTTATGACAAGACGGAAAGCGGTGATGTCACCCTGACGGTTCCTTTGACGCGCGAGTTTCTGGGCGAGATGATGCCCAACCTCGGCCCCGTCGATTTCGGTGAATTGCTCACCGCTCCGGGCCGGGTGTTCGGGATTACCGGCGCCGGCCGCCTTCCGCCGCCGGTGAACCGCTTCGACATACAGCTCCGCTGGACCGCCTCGGTGCCTTCGTCGAATTGGGATCGTCCGAATCAGGATTCCCAGGGATATCTGGTGGTACATTCCCGCACCTCCGCAATGCTGGGCACCATCTTCAATCGCAAGTCCGATTCCGGGCAACAAGTCGTGGTGCTCTATCTGGTCCTTACGCTGATCGTGTCTGCAGTCGTGGAGATTGCTTCGCTGGTGATTGGAATCACCATGACGCGCACTATGACCGGCGCCGTGCACCGTCTCTACGAAGGTACCCGGAAGGTGACCGCGGGCGATTTCTCGCATCGCATCGAGGTGAAGGGGAAAGACCAGCTCGCCGAACTAGGCCGCTCGTTCAACCAGATGACCGAGAACCTGGAACAGTTACTGGTGGTCGCCAAGGAAAAGGAGCGTCTGCAATCGGAAATCGAGATCGCCCGGGAGGTGCAGAACCAGCTCTATCCACGGGTATTGCCGGTTTCGCGTACCCTGCGCCTCACCGCGGTTTGCCAGCCCGCTCGCATGGTGTCCGGCGACTATTACGACTACGAGAACATTCGCGAGACGCAAATCGCCCTGGCGATTGGCGACGTGGCCGGGAAGGGAATTTCGGCCGCCTTGCTCATGGCTACTCTACAAAGCTCCCTGCGTACGCAATTGCAGAGCTGGATCGAGGTTGCTACCGCCGCCGGGAACGGCGCCGTGGCCAAGATGGTCTCCACGTCGCACCTGGTGAGCCGTTTGAACAGCCAGCTTTATGCCTACACGTCGCTTGAGAAATACGCGACGTTCTGCCTGGGGGTTTACGATGAGCCGACGAGCTCGTTCACGTAC
>JBGPHB010000596.1:0-4294 GCA_041484155.1 Bryobacteraceae bacterium | reverse complement strand
GTTTCCCCGCCGATTCTCCTGGACTACCAGCGCGGCGGCCGCACCATCAAAGGTCTGGTCGACGTCGCGCGCGACGGCTATTTGTGGTTCCTGGAGCGCACCGACGGAAAAATTCATTTCATTGAGGGAAAGCCCTACGTGAAGCAGAACGTGTTCAAGAAGCTGGATCCGGAAACCGGGCGGCCGGACGTCGATCTGGATCACAAACCCGGCACCGGCAAAGAGGCGGGTTACTGTCCGTCTTTGCATGGCGGCAAGAACTGGCCTCCCATCGCTTTCAGTCCGAAGACCCGGATGATTTACATCCCGGCTAACGAAAACCTGTGTGCGTCATCCATGGGTACGAAAGTAGAGTACAAGCCCGGCAGCGCTTTCACCGGCGTACAACTGGGCGGCGGCTCTACGCCGCCGACCGTTCCAGGCGCCGATCATTTCGGCGAGGTACAGGCCTGGAGCGTGGACACCGGCCAGCGAGTGTGGACCCACAACTACGCCAAGAGCCCGAACTGGGGCGCGATGCTGGCGACTGCCGGCGGAGTGGTGTTCAGCGGCGGCACCAGCGATCGCAAGATGCACGCGTTCGACGCGGCCACCGGCAAGCTGCTGTGGGAGTATCCCACCAGCTCCGGCATTCTTGCCCCGCCAACATCATTCGCAATCGACGGCAAGCAGTACATCGCCGTGCACTCCGGCTGGGGCGGCGACTCGCGCGGGATGCAGGCGAACCTGAACCGCGCCTTCCCCGGCGAATTCCCCGAGGTGCCCGAGGGCGGCGCAGTCTGGGTCTTCGCCCTAGAGTAATCTTGCAAGCCCCGCCCGTCAGGGCGGGGTCGGTTTCCACCGCCGGTCGGAAAACCCGCCCCTACTTCTCGACCGGCGACGCCCTAGCGTTCCACTCCGACATCGATCCATCATAGAGCCGCGTGTCATAACCCAGATACTTCAACGTGAAGTACGATTGCGAAGCCTGCATGCCCGTGTTGCAATACGTCACCACACGGCTATTCGGCGTAATGCCGGCCGCCTCATACAACTTGCGGAGCTCCGCCTCGGGCCGCAGAGTCTGATTCTCCCGGCTGAGCTGATCGTCCATCCAGAACACGTTCACCGCGCCCGGAATATGCGAACCCTTCTCACCGCGAAAATCCGAGGCCGACCTGGCGTCCAGCAGGACCGCGGATCCTGCCTTGTTCGCCATTTGATTCACCGCCTCAATCTGCACGACGAGATCCGCCTTAACTCGCGGAGTGAAGCGCCCCTGCACTGCCGCTAGCTCGTCTTTGGTGAGCATTCGCCCTTCACTGCGCCATTTTTCGAGTCCGCCGTCCAGCAGCGCGGCCTGATCGTGCCCCAGATAGTCGAGCGTGAAATACGTGCGAGTCGCCGGCAGGACGGACGTGTCGCTATACAGAATGACCCGCGAGTCGTCCGACACGCCGGCCGCCTCCATGACCTTCTTGAGATCGGCGACCGGAGGCAGTTCGTTCGGGATGCCGTTGATCGTAACCACCAGACTCGATAACGCCACAAAACGAGCTCCCGGAATGTGGCCCGCATCGTAAGCCGTGCGGTTTCCTGAAACGTGGAGAATCACCACCTTCGAATCGGCCAGATGCTGTGCCAGCCAATCCGTGGAGACCAGCATGTCGGGCCGCGAGGCTGCAGCGGCCGTGCCGGCCAGCATCACCAAGGCTCCCAGTAATTGTGTGTTCATGATGCTGCCATTATAGGCGAATTCCGCTCCCTCGGCGGGTGTATGATGGTCGCATGCCAGAGCAGATGACCCGAAGAGAGACCCTGAGAAGAGGATTGGCCGCGACGAGCCTGCTCGCGCTGGTACCCGAGTGGGCGACGCCCGCCTTGGCCGAAGGCGAGACGGACGTTGCGTTCACGGACTATCCGAAAAACTTCAACCCCAACCCGCCGACTTCGGCCAACCGCCAGCTCGACATTCGGAAGATCGACGGACCCATCACGCCCAACGATCAGTTCTTCTTCATCCAGCATTACAACAAGCCGGAAATCGATGCGGCCTCGTATCGCCTGAAGCTTACGGGCATGGTGAAGAAGCCGGCCGAGTTCTCGCTGGCCGACCTCCGCGCCATGAAGTCCACGGAACTGACCAACGGATACGAGTGTTCCGGCAATAGCCCCCGCTCCATGCAGGGACTTTCGTCGAACGGACGATTTACCGGCGTCCGCCTGATCGACGTGCTGAAGCGCGCCGGCGTGGACTCACGCGCCCGCGAGGTTGTCTTCTTCGGCACCGATCGTGGCAAGGAAGACGTGGTCTTTCGGCAACAAACCTTCAAGATCGAGCAGCAGTTCGCCCGCAGCGCCACGGTCGAGCATGCGATGAAACCGGGGCCACTGCTAGCCTACGCACTGAACGGCAAGCCGTTAGTGCGCGAGCAGGGCTTCCCCGTTCGGCTCCTCATGCCCGGCTGGTACGGTGTGTGTAACGTGAAATGGCTCTCGGAGATCCATCTGCAAGAGGATCGCTTCGTGGGGAATTTTCAAGCCCGCTGGTACCGCAACCTGCGCGCGATCGGCGGCACTGGAGAGGAGACCGATCCGCAAACCCAATGGGTGGAATCGGAAGTCACCCGGATGCAACTGAAGTCGGTGATCGCGCGCGTAAGAAAGACGTCAGGCGCGCATCAGGTTCTCGGGTTCGTGCTCAACGACGGGACTCCCTTGAAGTCGGTGGAAGTCCAGATCGACAACGGCGCATGGCAGCCGGCCACGCTGGATCCGTCCAACTCCCAGTATTCGTGGAAGCTGTTCACCTACCGCTGGGACGGCGCCACGCCTGGCGAGCACACGCTGGTTTCGCGCGTCACCGACCACAACGGAGCCGTGCAACCGACCCAAGCCGAGCTGAGCCGGAAAAAGACATTCCTCCAGGACAACTCTCAGTTCCCGCGCAAAGTCATGGTTGTTTGAGTGTGACGTTGGACGGCGCGTGGGGCAGCCAGTCATGGCGGCGAGCCGGCCTCCAGGCCGGCTTTCTTGTCCGGGCGCGGCCGAAAAAAGCCGGCACGACTGCCCGCCCCACTGTTGCGGCAATGTCTTCTACTGTTCGCGTCAATTGGTTGCATCGTAGCACGCTGCGAAGATTTGGCCGCGTGCATTTCCGAACAGAACGCCGTCCTGAGGGGCGAGGTTCTCCTTTTGGCAGCACGTTATCCTATAAAATATGGGCGCCAATCGTAAAGCGTTCATTTCCAGACTACCCACGTTCAAGAACGCAGCTACTCATCTCGGTTTACGCCAGTCCCGAGCTCCGGCTGAAGCTGCGCGAGGGCTTGTCTGGCCGTCACTCCCCACTCCCCACTACCCATGTAGAATAGAACTCTACCCCTTCATGCGCCGCGACCTTCCCGTTCTTCTCATCACCTTCGCCGTTCTAAGCGGTTGCAATCGCTCCGCGCCCGCCAACGTCGCCGCGACCGTGAATGGCCGGGCCATCACCTTCGCCGAGCTCGACAAGCAATATCAATCCCAATTCGCCACGCCCGGAGATCACCCCAGCGACGACCAGTTCGAAATCCAGCGATTGGAAGTTCTGCGCACGCTGATCGACAGCGAGATCATGCTGCAGCGCGCCGAGAAAATGGGCCTGATGGCCGTCGATGCCGACGTGGAGGCGAAATTCACCGAACTCAAGGCGCCTTACACCCAAGAGGAGTTTCAGAAACAGCTCAATGCCCGCAAGATGACCGCGGAGGATCTAAGAACCCAACTCCGGCGCGACCTGAGCGTATCCAAGCTATTCAATAAGGAGATCACCTCGCGGATCAGCATCACCGACAAAGACATCTCGGACTTCTACAGCTCCAATCAAGCCAGCTTCAATCTGGCGGAGCCGCAGATCCACATGGCGCAAATCCTGGTGACGCCGTCGCCCGATCCGAATATCCGCAATCTCAAGAATGACAAGGCGCAGGACGACGAGCAAGCGCGCAAAAAGATCGAAAACCTCTACGCCCGCCTGCGGCAGGGTGAAGACTTCTCCATGCTCGCCCAGAATTATTCGGAGGACCCCAATTCTTCCCAAAGCGGCGGCGATCTCGGGTTCATCCGGGAGTCGGCTCTGGAAAAGGCAAATACGGAACTGCGCAAGACCATCATGACCTTGCACCCCGGCGAGACGACGGCGGCGCTGCGGACCGCCGAAGGCTATCGCATTCTGAAGGTAATCTCGCGAGAGCCCGCCGGCCAGCGCGAGCTCACCGACCCGACCGTCCAGCAGACCATCCGTGAAACCCTGATCAATCGCAAGGACCAGTTG
>JBGPHB010000595.1:0-4296 GCA_041484155.1 Bryobacteraceae bacterium | reverse complement strand
GTGGAGAACTCGTTGGGATCGTCCGTGCGGTCGTGCCCGTGCCCGGCCCAGCGGATCTTGTTCTTCTCCGCGAACGGCGCCACGCGCTTGGCGATGGTGATCTGCGAGCTCGAAGAGATGTTCCGCACACCGAGGCTCTTGGCCATCTGGAAGGAATACTCGATCTCGTCGTCGCTGACGTTGCCGTTCAGGTTGTAGCACAGAAGCTGGACGTCGATGCCGGCCTGCTCGAACTGCTTACGCACGGGCTTGAACGTGTCCGGCGTGGTCGACATGCGCCACTTCTTCAGCGCGGCCGCCGCTTCCGGATTGGGAGCGCGTCCGGTAGGCGCAGGCGGCGCGCCAGCGAGCGCTTCGGCGTGGTTGGACATCACCTCGGCCTCGCCCAGGCCGGTCTTCACCATCGCGGGGATAATCTCTTCCGCTTTGAGCGTGCGGAAGCTATAGGTGATCGCCCCGATCTGCACGCCGCCGAACTTAGATTGGATCGCGCCGAAGGCGCTCGCCACGGGTAAGCCCGCCAACGTTATCTTGCCGAAATCGCGTCTGGTATACATAGTTTGCTCCTCATCCCCCACAACCCCGCCCTGACGGGCGGGGCTGGTCGCGCATTCGCAACACCCCGCCAAGCCCCACCCGTCAGGGCGGGGTTCACAGCTTCTCCGCCTTGTATCCGCCGCGTGAGCGGTCATACAGCCAAATGCCCGCGAATACCGCAAGCAGCACAGCCGGCAGAATCGCGACGTAGCGGAACGATGCCTGCGCCGCCAGGCTCAGAATACGATCCAGCTCCGCTCCGGGCGGTAGCGCGCGAAACGCGGCATCGCCTCCCGCCGCTTCGATTTTCTTGTGATCGTAGACGGCGCCCATCAGCGGCAACACGAATTGAATCGAGAGTGTTCCGGCCGTGCCCATCAGTCCCATGAGCAGCGCGCCGCCTTGCGGGAAACGCTCGGATGCGGTCGCGAGCATGGTGGGCCACATGTAGCACACGCCGGTGCCCCATACCGTCGCGGCCAGAAGCGCGGTTACGGGTGAATCCGCCCAACTGAGCGCGACCAGTCCCAGCGCCGCTCCCAGGCACGAACACCACAGCACGCCGACTGGAGACAACTTGTGAACCAGAGTTCCCGCGAAATGCCGCATCAGGAACATCAGGCCGCTGACGTAGACCAGCAGAAGGATTCCCGGCATGTGAACCGTCCGGCTGAGCGCCAGGTCCACCCATTGGCCAGGCGCGAGCTCGGATGCCGCGGTTAGAAACATGGATGCGAACAGAATCAGGAACAGGGGATTCAGAAGCGCGCGGAACATCTGGCTGGCGGGGATGCCGGCGGCGACGCGTTCGGTGGGCGGGAACTTCAGGCCCACGCACAGGAACGCCAGCGCGGCCGCGGGGATCAGCACCACTCCCAACTTCACCTGCCAGCCGATACCCAGGTTCGACATCGCCACGCCGAGTAGTCCGCCGATCACCAATCCTCCCGGCCACCAGGCATGTACGAGGTTCAGTTTGCTGGTCTTTTCATCCGGATAAAGCGAGGCCACCATCGGATTCACTACGGTCTCTACCATGCCCCATCCAATTCCGGTGACGAGTGCTCCGGCCCATAGCACGTTGTAAACTCCGGCGCCGCCGCTTAAACGCTCGGCGAAAATCATGATCAGCATCCCCAGCGAAAACAGGATGCCAGATAGCGGCAACAACAAGCCCATGCCGATGAAATCGAGCAGTGGGCTGCCAATGGCGATAGTCACCGCGTATCCCAGGAAAGGCAACCCCAGAATGCTCCCGATCATCTGGGCGGAGCGGGCCTTGTCGATCGGATCTAAGAAGATCCTCTGCAAGTCCGCCGCGGTGTTCGCGCGCAGCGAGGCGTTGACGCCGGCCATGGCGAGCGCCAGGCCTCCCGCGAAGAAGAGCCGCGACTTCTGGTAGCCCGCCTCCCGGCTGCTTCGACCTGTACCGCCAACGGTGACCGGAGAACTCACGAGTTTGCGTGTCTCAAGGAAATCGTTACCATGCTTCAGCCCGCTCCCTTACGGTCGCGGTTCGGTATCGGCACTCTGCGCAATCGTCCCCTTACCGAACCGCGACCGTGAGGGAGCGGGTTTGGACTAGGTCACTAGAATAACAGCTTCAGCGCGAACTGAATCTGGCGAGCCGCATACGTCCCAGCCGTTTGTGTAACGGTTCCAAAATTCGCATTGCCGAACACCACGTTGGGATTTCCGAAGACAGGATGATTCGGGAAGTTGAACACCTCCGTCCGGAATTGCAGACCCATCCTCTCCGTCACGCGGAAGGTCTTGAATACGGACATGTTTACGATACTCTGATTCGGTCCGTATCCCAAGTTGCGGGGCGCGGTGCCCAGCGCGGCGCTGCCCGCCGCCGACGATGTTGGCAACGCGAACGCCGCAGGGTCCAGAAAATGCCCGGCGCTGCCAACCGTGGGGCTTGGCGTCCTGATGTTGTTGTTCACCAGGTTGGGACGCTCCGTGCCCAGGCCAATCACTCCACTGACGGCGGTCGCGTCCGTCACGGTGAACGGCAACCCGGTCTGCCAGACGATGGAGGCGTTAAACTGCCAGCCGCTCAGCGCTTGTCCGCCAATTCCCTTCATCGATTTGGCGAAAGGCAGCTCGTAGTTTCCCCCGAACGACCAACGGTACTTGACGTTGAAATCGCTGGTGGCCCAGTCGTAGTTTCGGATGTTGGAGACCACCTGGGACAGCGGTCCGGCGAGATTCCCGTAACCGCCCGTGCTGGTGCCCAGCCCGGTAATATCGTCCACGCTGCTGGAGTAGGTAAAGCCGGAAGTGGTGCTGAATCCCTTGGCCAGGCGCCGGTTGAACGTCAATTGCAAAGCGTTGTAGGAGGACTCGCCCTGCGTGGTGTAGTAGCTGATGCCCGTGATTTTCGGCGCGGAGGCCGCGAAGGGCCGCGGGCTCGCCGTCGCAGTCCCGCTGGGCAGTGCGCGATTGATATCCGGGACGGCCATCATCAGATCCCTTCCGCGCATGCCCACGTAACCCACCGTCGCCACGTTGTTGCCGAACTGCTTCTCCAGCACGACGTTGAACTGCATGTTCAGGCTGGAAGAGTTGTCCAACGCCACCGCGCTAATTGAGCTGGTCACGATCTTGGTGAGATCCAAATTGCCGTTCGATGTTGTGGGGAAACTGCTGACCGCCAGCGGAACAGGGATCCCCTGGGAGAGCACGCCGATTCCCGCGGGGCATCCCGTGTTCGTAAGGCTCCCGGTAGTGGAAGGACCACAGGAAAGCGTGCCCGTAAAGGGCGGGTTCTTCAGCGCCACTCCCGACGTGTAGTCCATGGGGAAAAAGCTCAGACCGAAGCCGCCGCGCACCACCATGCCCTTGCCCAGGGTCGCCGCAAAGCCCAGGCGCGGCGCGAAATCGTGGTGATCCGTCCCGATGTTGGTGGTCGCGGAGCTATTCTTTCCGGCCACTAGAATCACCGAGGTCGCCGGGTCGAAGTTGGCCAGCCGGTTGTACTGCTCGGTTTTCGTAGTGAAGATATCGTGACGGATTCCGAGATTGAGGGTCAACCGGCGGTTGACGCGCCAGTCGTCCTGGATGTAATATCCGGTTTCCCACCCCCGATAGCCCGGCAAATACAGGGAAGTGGCACGCGCGATGGTAGCCGGGACACCCAGCAGAAAATTGCCAAAGCCGTTGTTCAACGGCTCCGGTGCTGCGGCGGAAGAAACATTGAAAGTAAACGTTCCTCTGGCGGACGCGCTCTGGACCAGCGCATACTGGCGCCGGATCAGGCTGGCTCCGAACTTGAAATTGTGCGTCCCGTGCGTCCAAGTCACCGCGCCGTTGTACTGAAACGTGTTGTCGAATTGCAGCAGCGGCACGAACACGGCGTCTCCCAGCTCCTGAAACCCACTATTCATGATGATCCTCGGAAACCCAAACGTCTGCGTGTCGCCGGTGTTTACGCAACTCACCGCGTTGCAGGGGAAGCCGAACTGGTTCGCGGTGTTCTGGCCGTCGTTGACGGTCTTGGATTGAATCGACGCTCGCAGGTATCCGGCTTTCAGTTCCATCAGCAGGTTCGGCCGAAAGACGTGGACCAGATTCAGTTGGGCGCCGTGGGCGCTGGTGGTGTTCGGCCCGGCGAAGGCAAACAAGCCTCCCGGGTTGATTCCGTTCACACTCGGGAAGCCCGTCGGTTGAACGGTGTCGACTCCGTTGAAGGAATATCGCGCGAACAGACTCGTGCTGGAAGAGAAGCTGTGGTCCACGCGTCCGTCGTAGGTC
>JBGPHB010000594.1:0-4299 GCA_041484155.1 Bryobacteraceae bacterium | reverse complement strand
GTAAATTGAAAATACCACTTCAGTTTGCCGGTGTCGGCATCCAGAGCCACCACGCAATCGCTGTAGAGGTTGTCGCCGGGGCGTTTGTCCCCATTGAAATCCGCCCCCGGATTGCCGACGCCCCAATACGTAAGGTTGGCGACAGGATCGTAGGAGCCCGTCACCCATACGGAACCGCCTCCGGTCTTCCAGGAATCGCCCGCCCAGGTTTCGTGGCCGGGTTCGCCGGGGCCGGGGATGGTGTAGAAACGCCAGGCTTCTTTTCCGGTGCGAACGTCGAAGGCCGCGATGAAGCCGCGGATGCCGTATTCGCCGCCGGCCGTGCCCATGATCACCTTGTCTTTCACAATGAGCGGCGCATGCGTCAGGGCATAGCCGGCCTCGGCTTTGGCCACCGTCGTATCCCACAGCACGCTGCCGTTCTTAGCATCGATAGCGATCAAATGCGCGTCGATGGTGCCCATGAACAGAGTGTCGCCGAGAATCGCCAGGCCACGATTGATGCGGCCGCAGCACGGGCGTGCCTCTTTCGACGGCGTGTAGGAGTAAGTCCAGTAGACCCGTCCGGTGGCGGCATCGATCGCGATCACGTCATTGGGCGCCTGGACCGTGTACATGACGCCGTCCACCACCAGCGCCGTGGCCTCAAACTTTTCGAGCGATCGGGCTTGATAGACCCATTGCAACTCCAGATTCTTGACGTTGGCGGGAGTGATCTGGTTGAGCGCGCTGTGACGCTGGCTCATCGGCGATCCGGAATAGGTGAGCCAGTTCTGAGGCTCCTTGTTGGCGCCCAGGATGCGCTCAAACGGAACTTGCGCCAGGAGAGAACCGGCGACGGAAAAGAGCAATACGGTGCGTGCGATCATTGCTTTTCGACCCCTTTCAGAGAAACCAGATAGGTGACCACGTCGGCCAGTTCCTGCGGGCTCAGCTTGCCCTGATAAGAAGGCATCGGAGATTTGTCGATGAAGGCGTACTCCTTCAGGTTCGACCTCGGGAATGTCATCATCCGCTCCTTGCTATCCAGAAGCTGCACGACCAGGGTGTCCTGGTTGAGCAGTCTGCCGGTGGTGGTGACGCCATCCTTGGTCACCACCCGGATGAAGCGGTGCTGGGGACGGACTTCGGCGTCGGGTTCGAGGATCGAACGCTGCAGCTCGACGGCACGACGTGCGCCGCCGATTTCGCTGAGGTCCGGGCCGAGCCGGGAGCCGTGGCCTTTGACGCGGTGGCAGCTCAGGCATCCCCCCTTGCCTTCCACCAGGGCCTTGCCGCGACCGGCGTCACCTGCCGCTGCTGTTCCGCCAGTCGCGGACGCGCCCAAGGAACGCAGGTAGGCCACGATGGTCATGGCTTGGAAATCGTTAAAGTTGCCGGGTGGCATGGCGGTTCCATCGATACCGCCCTGGATGATCTTGATCAGATCCGGGTCGGATAGCGTACGGCGGAACTTGCCGTGGCTAAAGTCCACGCCGGGGACCGCGTCACCCTCGGGGCCATGACAGGCGGCGCAACTGGTGACGAAGAGCCGCAAGCCGTCTTCCACGTCGCCGGGAGTGTAGGCGTGCTGGGCCAGCAGCGTTCCGGCTGTCAGCGCCAATGCAAAAACTCTCCAAGATGCCCGCATGCTTCATTCCGCCTTTCGATTCGACGCGTGAACTCAAGTTATAGTAACGCCACTAGCTAATAACGTCAATCCGAGGCAAGCGCACCGCCAGCCCGCTCCGTTACCGTCGCGGTTCGGTATCGGCACTTCATGCAATCAGCCACTTACCGAACCGCGACCGTGAGGGAGTCGGGTTTGAGAAGGCGAAGTTCACTACTTTTTAGGGGACTTGCGGTGAGCCAAGGATCAAAGTTGTACAATGGTTCGTCTCGCATGCGCGGTTTCGTCTACGACCAACCTGCCAGCCGCGTAATCTTCGGTGTCGGTTCTCTTGACCGCTTGCTCGAGGAAGTGCAGCGGCTCGGCGCGAAGCGCGCGCTGGTCTTAGCGACGCCGGAGCAGCGCAGCGACGCTGAAGACGCCGCGCGGCGACTCGGCAGTGTGGCTGCCGGGGTCTACGCCGGAGCGGTGATGCATGTGCCCATCGAAACGGCGCGGGCCGCTCGCGAAGAAGCCAGGCGGCGCCAGGCCGATTGTTGCGTTGCGATCGGTGGCGGCTCCACCATCGGGCTGGGCAAGGCAATTGCGCTCGAGAGTGGATTGCCGATTGTGGCCGTGCCGACGACCTATGCAGGTTCGGAGATGACGTCGATTTATGGCCTGACGGAGGGCGGCGTCAAGAAGACGGGGCGCGACCGCAAAGTGCTGCCGAAGACGGTGATCTACGATCCGGCTTTGACGGTGACGCTGCCGCCGAAGACTTCGGGTCCATCGGGTATGAACGCGATCGCGCATTGCGTGGAGGGGCTGTATGCCCAGGATGCCAATCCGATCATTTCACTCTTGGCGTCGGAGGGAATCCGGGCGCTGGCGCGATCCTTGCCGGTTGTGGTTCGGGAACCGGCGAATCTCGATACCCGCGCCGATGCGCTGTATGGGGCCTGGCTCGCGGGAACCGTGCTGGGGGCCACCAGCATGAGCATCCACCACAAGCTGTGCCATACGCTGGGCGGCACGTTCAATCTGCCGCATGCCGAGGTTCACACCGTGATCCTGCCGCACGCGGTGGCGTTCAATCGCGAAGCTGCGCCGGAGGCGATGCGCATCGTGGCCGAGGCGCTGGGCGCCAACGACGCTGCTCAAGGGATTTACGACCTCGCGGTACGCATCGGCGCGCCGATCGCTCTCAAGGATATCGGCATGCCTGCCGACGGGCTGGATCGGGCGGCGAAGCTCGCCACCGAAAACCCGTATTACAACCCGCGGCCGATCGACTATTCGGGCATCCGGCAGTTGCTGGAGAATGCTTATAGCGGAAGCCGTCCAGTCTGAATTGATCTTATGCAAACATCATTAGTCGGATCCTATTCACAGCCGGACTGGCTGATCAATCGCGAGATGCTCGGCAAGGTAATGCCGCCGCGCGTGCGCGTGTCGGAGTTGTGGCGCGTCGATCCGAAATGGCTGGAGCAGGCCCAGGACGACGCGACTCTTCTCGCCATCCGGGACCAGGAACGGGCGGGTCTGGATATTCTCACCGACGGAGAGATGCGTCGCGAGAGCTATTCCAACCGATTTGCCACCGCGCTGGAGGGGCTGGATCTGGATCATCCGGGGAGCATTATCAGTCGCAGCGGACATCCCGTCTCGGTCCCCCGGGTCGTCGGCAAAATTCGGCGCAAGCATCCGGTGCAAGTTCGCGATGTGCAGTTTCTGCGAAAGAATACGGATCGCCAAATCAAGATCACGGTTCCCGGCCCGTTTACGATGGCCCAGCAGGCACAGAACGACTACTACGATCACGCCGAGGCGCTGGCGCTTGATTACGCGGCGGCGGTAAACGAGGAAATCAAGGATCTGTTCGCGGCGGGCGCCGACGTGGTTCAAATTGACGAACCCTGGATGCAAGCGCATCCGGAGAAGGCCCGCGAATACGGTGTGACGGCGTTGAACCGGGCGCTGGATGGCGTCACCGGCACTACCGCAGTACACATCTGTTTTGGTTATGCGGCGCTGGTCAGCGGACGGCCCGTTGGGTATTCCTTTCTTCCGGAACTGGCCGAGTGTCCGGTGCGACAAATCTCGATCGAAACGGCGCAATCCAAACTCGATTGCGCGGTTCTCGAGAAGCTGCGCGGGAAAACGATCATCCTGGGAGTGCTGGATCTTTCGACTCACGAAGTCGAGACGGCGGAAACCGTGGCCGCTCGGATACGGCGCGCTCTTCCGTTCGTCAGCCTGGATCATTTGATTGTGGCGCCGGATTGCGGGCTGAAGTATCTGCCGCGAGAGGTTGCGTTTGGCAAGATGCAGGCGATGGTGGAAGGTGCGCGGTTGGTGCGGGCCGGTGCCAGGTAAACTGGCTCGCGCGCTCCGCAAGGCTTTCCGGGATTTGGCGGAACCCGCGAAGGCGCCGGTCATGCAGGCTTACATGAAGTCTGAGATGCCCTATCTGGGCATTCAGGCGACGTTGCTGCGGCAGGCGTCGAAGGCGGTCTTCGCTGCGCATCCCATGGAGTCGGCTGAGGCCTGGCGCCACACGGCGCTTGAGTTGTGGAGGGACGCCCGTTACCGCGAGGAACGTTACGCGGCGATCGAGTTATTGGCATACTCAGGTGCGAGGAGATTCAGGACACTGGACGCGCTGCCAATTTATGAAGAGATGATCACGACCGGCGCGTGGTGGGACT
>JBGPHB010000593.1:0-4316 GCA_041484155.1 Bryobacteraceae bacterium | reverse complement strand
CGTTCAATTGTTCGAGCAGCCTCATTCGCAAGCCGGACTTTGGGGTCCCGTCCGGCTGCTCGGGTGGTTGAAGAGGAATGACAGGTGCGCTCGCGGTCGCGGCTTTCGCTTCGGCGCGCTCGCGCGCGGCTTGCACCGTTCGGCTGGAATTGCCGTTCTTCCGTTCCCACTGCTGAGCCTCGGCTAACAACTGCTGCGCCTTTACCAAAATGTTCTGAGCGTATTGCTCGGCGCCCGCCGAACGCGCGATCCCGATGGCGTTTTGGGCCTGATAGATTTCGGAAAGCTCCTCGTACTTTCGCATCGAGACCTTGGGACCATTGGCCGCCGCTGTCTCCTGGTCCGTCGGCACCTTCCAGGAATACTGGCCCCGCGGCAACAATTCATATTTAGCTTGGACCTCTTCGATTTTGCCAACCGTGTCGGCCCGGACCTGGTTTTCCATCACGACCACGTCGCTAGGCTGTCTCACGGCCGAATACGGCTCGGCGGTGACGATCAACGCGAAGGCCTGCAGGTCCGTGGTTACGCGGAGGTGGACCTTGTCGGACCCGCCGGGGATCACCTCGCCGATGTTATGCGGCCGGCCATCGGGAGTGAGGGCCCAGAGCACATAGGTCAGATACTCAGGTCCGAATCGGGACGGCCCGGCGAGGTTCTCCATTTTCGCATCGATCTCGGTTCGTCCCGGTTTCGATTCGACGAGCGCGCTCCCTTTTGCCTTGGGCAACAACACCGTGCCGCGGAAATCGATCAACGTGGGTAGGGCGCGGTACTGATAATTGATCGCCTTGGTGGTGCGCTCAACGACGGTCACGCGGTAAATCGGCGCGGTCTGTTGGCACATGACAGGCAGAGCGCATAGAGCAAGCAACAGAGTCTTCATGTAGGGGGGCCCTCCCCCTGAAATTCAGCAAGTGAGTTGCCAACACCTTAGACAACCCAAGTTGTTGATTCTCCGAGAGCCTCTGCTCAAAGAATGGCTCGACCCGGCAGTAAAAAACTCTACTTCACTCCCGACATGAGCCGAACGGTCGGCCGGATCAGCAGAACCAGGACCACGGCGCCGCCGACGGCGAATGCGGCGACGGTACCGAACAGCGTCGGCAGAGGCATCGATTCGTAGAGCGATGCGGCCTTTCCGGCGAAATAGTCGCCGATGCTGATCGAGACGAACCACAGGCCCATCATGAATCCGGCCACGCGAACCGGTGCGAGCTTGGTCATGGCGCTCAGGCCCACCGGGCTGAGGCACAACTCGCCGAGGGTGTGCAGGAAGTAGGTCCCGGTGAGCCACCAGGGTGAGACCATCGCGCCACTGGCCGCAGGCACCAGGATCAGAAATCCCAAACCCACCAGGAGCAGGCCTAGAGAGAACTTCGTGGGACTGGACGGTTCCCTTTTGCGCAGCGCCAGCCACAGCCATGCAAATAACGGCGCCAGAGCGACCAGGAAAAGCGGCTGAACCCATTGAAACCAGCCCGCTGGGAATTCGAATCCGAGCACGTTCCGGTTGGTGTTGCGCTCGGCGAAAAGGTTAAGCGACGAACCTGCCTGCTCGTAGGCGGACCAGAAGACGATGGAGGCCAGGAACAGCACCAGGATCGCGGCGGACCGCTTCCGCTCCGTCGGCGACCATCCGCGGCCCAGGAGCAGCCATGAGAAGACCGCCACCGAAACAATCACCAGGACCACGCCGAGCCCGTTGGAAATGGATTCCGCCGTTAACTCGACCTTGCCGGTCGCCGCGAGCACGCCGACGAGTCCCAGCAGCGCGATTCCAACGACCGCGCCAAGCGAGGCTTTTCGTTTCTGACGCCGGTCCACCTCCATGTTTTCCGGGACCACGGGGTAGAGTCCTGCCGAGCCTAAATGCCTGCCGCCCAGCACGTACTGAATGAGCCCAGCGACCATGCCTATGCCGGCAAGCCCGAATCCCAGGCGGTAGGAGACACGCTCGCCTATCCAACTGCACACCAGGGGCGAGAGAGCACCAATGTTGATGCCCATGTAGAAAATCGAAAAGCCGGAGTCGCGGCGCGGGTCGCCAGGTGCGTAGAGCTGCCCGACGATGGTGCTCACATTAGGCTTCAACAGTCCCGTGCCCAGGATCAGCAGGCCCAGTCCGGAATAGAAGATCCACAGGCTGGGACTGACCAGGCAGAATTGTCCGCAGGCGATGAGAATCCCACCGTACAGTACGGCTCGCCGCTGGCCGATGATGCGGTCCGCCACCCAGCCCCCGGGGAGGCTGAGCAGCCATACCATCGCGGTGTAAAACCCGTAGATCGCGCCCGCCTTTGCGACATTGAAACCCAGGCCACCTTTGTCGGTGCTGGCGGTCATGAACAGGATGAGGAGCGCGCGCATGCCGTAGTAGCTGAAGCGCTCCCACATTTCCGTGAAGAATAGCGTTGCCAGGCCGCGAGGATGCCCGAAGAAACTTGTGTCCAGGGACGGTTGGAGCTCTGGGCGCGTCGGCATTGCCCAACGCTATCACGTCTAAGTGATCCGATGAAAGCGCTGCAGCGGGGAGCTGCGGTATGTGCTCGATGGACGCCAAATTGGTTCTGGCGATCGTGCATGGGGCGGGCATTCCTGCCGGCCACTTTTCTCAACTGAACCCCGCCCTGACGGGCGGGGCTTTGCGGGTTTGCGCCCGTCCACGGCCTTCATCAACCACGCGGAAAGCCCCGCCCGTCAGGGCGGGGTTAAGCCGGCCTGGAGGCCGGCTCGCAAGCTAAGAGCTCGACAGCCGCTACCTACGCACTCCCGCTTCGCGCAGTGCCTGGGCTGCATCCGCCAACGCAGCTCTGCCGGCATCGATCACTCCACCCATGTGAAAGAACGCATGAATGGCGCCTTCGTAGCGCTTCAGCCGGACGGCAACACCGGCGTCCCGCAGCTTGTGCGCGTACGCTTCCCCCTGGTCGCGGAGCGGATCGCACTCCGCCGTGATCACCATCGCGGGAGGCAGCCCGCGAAGGCTTTTTGCTTTCAGGGGCGATGCGTCAGGATTCTGGCCGTCTGCGGGATGCGGAAGATAGTGTCCCCAAAACCACCGCATCCCGGCGCGCGTCAGAAAGTGTCCCTCGCCGTATTCGTGGAGCGACGGGCGGTCGTCGTCGTAGTCTGTGACCGGATAGACCAATAGTTGAAAGGCCAACCGCGGCCCGCCTTGTTCCCGGGCCCGGAGCGTGACTGCGGCGGAAAGGTTGGCGCCCGCGCTATCGCCCCCGATGGAAATCCGGCTGGGGTCGGCTCCTAACTCCTTCGCATGTTGTGCAACGTACTCGGTGGCGCGAAACGCATCCTCGACAGGGAGGGGAAACTTGTGCTCCGGGGCCAGCCGGTAGTCTACGCTCACGACGACGCACTCCGCAGCGTTTGCCAGGGCGCGGCAGGGCCGGTCCACCATGTCTAGATTCCCAAGTACGAAGCCGCCGCCATGAAAATAAACCAGGACCGGAAGATTCTCCTTCGTCGATGACCAATACACTCGAATCGGAATGGAGTGTCCCGTGGCGCCGATCGTGCGATTCTCTACACGAGCCACTTCTTGCATTGGCCCAGCTAAGGCTTTCCTGGCTTCAGCCGCCGCGGCAAATTGGGCGCGAGCGTCCGAAACGGACAACTGTTCAATAGGCAGGGAACCTGCGGCAGCCATCTGGTCCAGGACAAATCTACACTGGGGATGGAGTGACATAGGAGGTATCGTATCACGGTGTTCGATTGCTGGATGGTGGACGGCGTCAGCCGGTTGCGGTAGTCTATCATCTGATGCAGGCAAAAGGAGCCAATCATGACTAACGGCTGGAAAACGAAGCTGGGGTTGTTTGCGTGCGCATTTCTGGTCCTGGGAGTCGCCACCACCGTGGCCCAAGCGCCGAAGCCAAAGCGCGTCAATCGAGCCATCGAGTTGCTCGAACAGGGTCAGCCTATTTACTACACTGGCTCTCACTCGGGAACGGAAGGCAGCTATGACCAGGGAGTCAAAGACGCTCAGACTTACGCCGACTATATCAGCTACGACATGGAGCATGCGCCGTTCGACGTGAAGGGCCTGTCGGAATACATGCGCGGACTGGTGGCGGGCGGCCCGACCAAAAGCGGGCATCGCACTCCGCCCGTGATTGTGAACGTGCCCGTCAACGGCACTGACGAGGCCTCCGTCCGAGCCAACGCCTGGATGTTCAGCCAGGTGCTTGCCACGGGAGTCCATGGGGTGCTTCTGACGCACGCGGATTCGCCGGGGGCGGTCCGCGCGTTCGTCGAAGCGGTGCGCCTTCCCATCCACAAGCAGGGCGTTGACAAGG
>JBGPHB010000592.1:0-4319 GCA_041484155.1 Bryobacteraceae bacterium | reverse complement strand
TGGTGAAAAGGCTGCCGCCGCGTCCGTTGTGCGCGATTTGTTCGGCGAACTCCTGACTCAGCACACGATCGCGGTTCGGTCAGCGCGCGCAAGCAAGCGGGCATGTGTTCTATGTCAGCCCTGAAAATACTCTAATGGCGGCTGGCTTGGGATCCGTACCAACTGACCCACACCGACGGATCGTCCCCGAGGTTGCGTTGTGTGATTTCCCTCAGTGCCTGATAGACCCATTTCTTGGTCGTCGCGTCCAGGTCCGGGTCCTGACTGAAACGGACCAGCTCGGGCACCGCTAATTGCCGTTGCTCGCGGGAGAGCATCCCGGAGTCGGCCAGGTTGCACGCGGCGCGCTCACGCAGGTCGTGTGAGGAATCGTTGTGGAACGCATCCAGCAGCGGGGCGATCGTGTTTTCCGTGCCCAGCAGCGCCAGTCCGTTGATCGCCGAGGAGCGGGCTTCCGGGTCGGGATCGCGGATATACAGCATGAGCGTGTTGAATGCTTTTTCCGGTTCGACGCCGCGGTTGCCAAGAATGCCGAGGCTGGACAGGTAAAACCATTTCTTGTCGCTGGTCACCGCGGCGTTGTGGATCACCTCGTCCACGGTTTCGGAGTTCTTCCGGAGATTATCCCGGGCCAGCCAGATCTCCAGCGCGGCCGCGCGAACACGCAGATCGCTCGAGAAGTATGCCGTGTTGGTCAGGTTTTCCAACTCTGGAGTGGAGTGAATCTGGCCGATCCACCCGTCCACACGCTTGGCGATCTCCTCCCCGGCGCCGGTGTAGTGATTGATGACCTTCTCGAGCAACCTCATGACCTGGTCCTGTGGCGAAATCGCATTGATCTCCTCCAGGTCGTGCTCGGAAAGCGCGCCCGAGGAAGCTGCGACGGGAGCCCCTTTGATCTGGAGCAGCAGTCCAAGCGCGCGTCTAAGGCCCTGGCCTCCAGAGGCGAACCCGAGCCCCAAGGCGCCAAACGCGGCCAGAGCGAATGCCAGGAGTCGAATAGGCTTCATGGCAGCAGCATGACAGCATCCCGGCTCTAAGGAAATCCCGTTAATTCCCGAGTCTGCCAAAGTTTGACACTTAGACGGCGTCGATCAGTTCATCCCACGCGAGCGCGTGCCCGACGGCGAGCTTCAATTCGGAGTGCCGGCGCGGCGCCAACTGTCCGATCCGCTCCACCAGCGCCGAGCGCGACACGGTTCGGATGTTGTCGCAGTTGGCCACACACCGCCGCGGAAGCCCCTCTTCACGCCCCAGAGGCACTTCGACGGCAATGCGCCGCACCGTCGAAGTAATCTCCACAGCGAGAAACTTGTTCAGATAGGAATACGCGCGGTCGCGGCTGAGCAACAGAACCGGCCGCCGGCCCGCCGGACGAGGAAGAGAGGCCCACCACACCTCATACTGCTTCACGACTTCCATTCCTCGGAATTCGACCAGTCGTCCGCTTCAGTTTCAGAATCAGGCTGCGCGAGATAAGCGATTCGTGTACGATCTTCCTCGGCCTCCCGGATCGCCTTCCGGATCGCTGCCCGCACGAACTCGGTGCGCTGTCGCTTCGCCGCCGGGGCAATACGGTTCAAGGCGCGGTAAGTTGGTTCGTCGAGCTGGACCAACAGAGCTTTCATATACTTCCAATATATCAAAAGTGTGTATATTCAGAACGGCCAAGAGCGATCCAACGAAGGCAGGCCCGGCGCCTCAATCTCAAACAATCGCTTATTATAGTAGCTTCTCCCCTCGTGCACCCAACAAGAATCCGCTACAAGAACGCCGGAGTGAACATTGACGAGGCGGACCGGGCAGTCGCCTCGATCCGCAAGCTAGCTCGTGGCACTTTCACGAAGGGCGTGCTCACCGACATCGGCAGCTTCGGCGGAGCCTTCCGTTTACAGGGCTTTCGCGACCCCGTCCTGGTTTCGTCCGCCGACGGCGTAGGCACCAAGCTGAAGCTCGCGTTCCTCACCGGCCGCCACTCCACCATCGGCGAAGATCTGGTGAACCACTGCGTCAACGACATCGCCGTCCAAGGCGCCGTGCCGTTGTTCTTCATGGACTACTTCGCTGTGGGAAAGCTGGATGCCCGCGTCGCCGCCGAGGTGATCTCCGGAGTCGCCCGGGGTTGCCGGGCGAATGGTTGCGCGCTGATCGGCGGCGAAACGGCGGAAATGCCCGGGCTTTACGCACCCGGCGAATACGACCTGGCCGGTTTCATCGTCGGCGCAGTGGAGCGCAAGCGGATGCTCACCGGCTCTTCCATTCGCCCCGGCGACGTCCTGCTTGGTCTTCCCTCCACCGGATTGCACACCAATGGTTACTCGCTGGCACGGAAACTGCTCTTCGAAATCGCCGGTCACTCGGCCGACGCCACTCTGAACGAGCTTCGCGGCTCCATCGCCGACGAACTCCTGAAGCTCCACCGCAGCTACCTCAAGCCCCTGCGCGCTCTTCACGATGCGGGGATACTCCGAGGCGCCGCACACATCACCGGCGGCGGAATCACCGGCAATACGCCTCGCATCCTGCCTAAAGGCCTGGGAGTGCGTATCGACCTTGGCACGTGGCCGGTCCTGCCCGTCTTTGAACTGCTTCGCCGCGTCGGCCGGATTCCGCAAGACGACTGGCGTCGAACCTTTAATCTCGGAATCGGCATGATTTTTGTCGTGTCGCCACGGCATTTATCGAAAGCGACGAAACGATTGGAAGGAATGGGCGAGGCCTGGTACCGCATCGGCGCGGTCATCCGCGCTCGGGGCGAGCGCGTCATTTACAAATGAACAAGCGCCTGGGAATCCTGTTTTCCGGCCGCGGCTCAAATCTTCTGGCCATCGCCGATTCCATCGCTGCGGGACGCCTGGACGCCGAGATCGCCGTGGTCATCTCGAGCCAGCCCGAGGCGCCCGGCGTTGCGCTCGCTCGCGAGCGTGGTTTGAAGACGCAAGTCCTCGCGTCGAGGGGACTCGACCGTGAAATCTACGACCGCCAGCTCGTCGCGGAGTTGCGAAAGAACGCTGTTGGCCTGGTTTGCCTGGCAGGCTACATGCGTATCTTGAGCGGATATTTCATTCGTGAATTTCCGCAACGCATTTTGAACATTCACCCTTCACTGCTGCCGGCGTTTCCGGGCCTCGACGCGCAGCATCAGGCTTTCGAGCACGGCGTCAAGTTCTCCGGCTGCAGCGTGCATTTTGTGGACGAAGGCCTGGACTCGGGCCCGGTCATTCGCCAGGCGGTCGTGCCCATTCTCGACGGCGACACCGTCGAATCCCTCTCTGCCCGAATTCTAAAGGAGGAGCACCGCATCTACAGTGAGGCCATCGCACTGGTGCTCTCCGGCAAATTCCGCATCAGCGGTCGTCGCGTGGTCTCGGTGGAATGAATCGTCTGAAGTCGGCTGCGGTGGCAGGCGTCCTCGCCCTGTGGTTCCTGGGCCAGACCTGGAGGGGAATCTTCACCCAGTTCGACGACGACGACTTGATGAACATGTACAATGCGTGGACCTTACCGCTGTACAAACTCATCCTCGCAAATCTGACGCCCTTCAACGCGGTGTATCGGCCGCTGGGTTCCGCGCTGTACCGCGTTGAATACCTGCTGGCGGGATTGAATCCGCTGCCGTTTCGGATCGTCGCTTATGCTCTGATGATGTTGAACATCTGGCTGGTTTTCCGCTTGGCCCGCCTTCTCACCGGCTCGACCGAGGTGGCGATTCTAAGTGCGTTGATGGGCTCTTATCACAAGCGTTTGGCCGGCGTTTACGTAAACAACGGCACCATCTACGATGTCCTGTGCTTCACCTTCTTCTGCCTCGCTTTGAGCTTCTATGTCGCCACCCGTCAAAAATACGGCCAGATGCCGCTGCGTCATCTGGTGGTGTTTTGCATCCTGTATACGCTGGCGCTCAATTCGAAAGAAATGGCCGCCACGCTGCCCGCGGTGCTGCTGGGCTACGAGTTGATTTATCACCGGCCCTTCCGATGGAAATCATGGGCCCTCTGGATCTCGGCCGCTGTCACGGTTCTGGCGTTTGAAGCCAAGACCACCCATGCCAGTTCCTTCGCTGGAAACCCCGAGTATGCCGCGCACCTGTCGTGGCACCAATTCTTCTCCACCACCCAACCTCTCCTCTCACAATTGTTCTTTCTCCCGGAAAATGCTTTGAATACCACGAAAGCCGTCTTGGTTCTGGCGCTGGTGTGGATCGTTGCCGTTGTGGCTCGGAAGAGGAGCTTGCTCCTGGGTGCGGTCATGATCACCGTGCTCCCGCTTCCCATCAACTTCATCGTCTATCGCGGCTTCTTCGTGATGTATCTTCCGCT
>JBGPHB010000591.1:0-4321 GCA_041484155.1 Bryobacteraceae bacterium | reverse complement strand
TTTCGCTCGCGCTGTGGGTGTCGGTAGTCGCGGGCGGGTTGTTTATCGCGTTTGTGTAGGGTGGGAGGGCTTTCATGATCGCCACGTTTTTTCACTGGCTCCAGAGCATGGATTTCGCCGTGGCCATCCGCGAGTCGGCGTTGGTCTACCCGATTATCATGACGGGCCATCTCACCGGGATGGCTCTGTTCGGCGGAATGATCCTTATGGTGGACATGCGGCTGCTCGGCTTAGCGATGCGGAGCTATTCGGTGTCGGATGTGGTGGGACAACTGCGTATTTGGAAGCGGATTGGTTTCTGCATGGTGGTCGGGTGCGGCATTCTTCTGGGATGGTCCGAGGCCGATAAGTATTACCCCAATCCGTTTTTCTGGACCAAGATGACGCTCTTGTCCCTGGTCATCATCCACTCACTGGTATTTCGCCGCAGCGTATATCGCAACACGGCAGAACTCGATCGCGCACCGGCCATGCCGGGACGCGCGAAGCTGGCGGCCTGCCTCTCGCTGGTGCTGTGGGCCGGCCTGGTATGCGCCGGCCGCTGGATCGGCTACTATGAACCGAAAAAGGAAACGATCCTACTCAGCCTTCCGGAGCGGCCACAACTTGAAGAACTCCGCGTGAAAGATCAGGAACGGGAACGTCACGGCTAGAAGCGCCGAGGCGAGCCAGATCTCGAAATCATAGGTCGGCGGACCAGGGTTGACGGTCCCGGTAATCGTCGGGGCCAGGGCGCTGTACATCCGAGCCAGCAGGGTTCCAACCACCACTACAGTGATCGTGTTCAGGATCCCCTTCACCGGCTGAGTCTGCTTCGCAAACAGAGACCCTTGCAGCATATTCAGAACGATGATGGTCCCGAAGATGAATGGGATAGGAACCGCGACCATGAATGCGGCGGGGTCAATCCCCATTACATTGACGCCGATGTGAAAGGCGAGGGCGCCGAGCACCAGGGCAATGATCGTCCAGACGATTCCCAGCACCGGCTGCTTCATGACACCGGGAGACTTGGTGAGCGGCCACAGATCGAAACACAACATCAGGAACATCACTGCAATCGCCGTCACGTAAAACACCAACGCGCTCCACGCGTTGAACAAGCCATGCGGATCGAGCGACGGCACATAGACCGGCGCGCCCTGCATGAAGCCGTAGTTAAAGAAGATCCGGAACAAAACGTAATTGATCAGATAGCAGGCAACCAGAAGAACCAGGCCCGCGGCGATCGGGTTCTTGATCAGTTTGGTGAAGGGCCAGCCACCCCACATGATTGCAAACCAAAAGGTGATAATCACCGACACGATCATGTGCATCGCCAGCATCGGAGTGGGCGGACTCACGCCGCCGCCGACGGTTTCGAAGCTGACGAACGCGACAATCGCTCCCACCACCAGCGCGAACAGAATCAACAGGACACCCTTTCCGGGTTGTTTGCGTGCCGCTGCAAAAGCGGGATTTCCGCCCCAGGTTACGCCGATCACGATTTGCATCGGAATGATACAGATGATGCAGAACGAAACCCACGTCGCAAACGTTGGAAAGCTGAACAGTGAAATGAACCCCAGTGAAATGAGAATGACGATCACGGTAGCAACGATTCCGATTGCCGGTTGTTTGGGAGCTGACACAGTCCCCCTCCTTCTTGACTGCTTCGAGGTACGGTCTCCGAGTATACTACGGACCCGCCTTGGATTTGCATCGAGCGCTAGCTTCTAAGTGACGGCGAGTCCGGAGTGCGATCGCTCAGTCCATCTACGCTGTTCGGCTGTTTCGGGAACCGCGATACCGCGCGCAGAGCTGACGATTTGTATCGCCTCCTCGGGGCTGGTCCCCGCGGCTATGAGCGCACCGGCGGCGATCAAGCCTGATCGGCCAATGCCTTGCCGGCAATGTACAGCAACGTTCTTACCCGCGGTTAGCTGCGCCATAATCCTTCTTATCAAAGAAACGGCGTCTTACAGGGACGCCGGTACGCCGCGGTCAGGAATCGGAAACGAGATGAAGCGGAGGGCGTGATTTTCAGCGGCTTGACGCTCGCCGAGCAAGTTCAATTGACCAGCCTCCTCGTTTTCGAGCAACGAGACGATCACATCAACGTCCGCGTGTCGCCAAGCGCTCGCTTCATCGTCCAGCCAGTCTCCGCCTCTTGGCCGGGTGGCGATAGCCAATCTTCCAAGCCACGGACCAGGGATCCAGAAGAGATCAGCTTTCATGATCTTGTTTTTCCATAATCTCTACTTGGGAGACTATGAATGTCTTCGTCTCGTTCAACCAGGATCGACAGCCGGTGATGTCCATCGAGTACTGTCCCGTCAGGTCGAACCTTCAAAGAGCCCGTTGCGTCGAAAACTATAGCAGCTACTGTAGCACTGGCGAAAATAGGCCGAAAGTGCCCATCATCGAAATTGTGTAAATGATTGAAAAGGAATGGCGGGGACGACGGGGCTCGAACCCGCGACCTCCGACGTGACAGGCCGGCGTTCTAACCAACTGAACTACGTCCCCGCAATGTCAGGCGTACGATCCAGAATAACACACGCGGGTAAACTAGAAGCATGTCTGAAGACGACGGGGCGCGGGTCGGCCGCTACTACGACGAAGTCATCTTCGACGCTGAAATCACGCGCCTAAACGATTTGTTTCCGCTCGAACTGGCAATGACCACACGGTACCTCGAGCGCTACGTGCCCGCTGGCGCGACTGTCGCCGAGGTGGGCGTCGGCGGCGGCCAGTACTCGGAGTTGCTGGCGAGGCGCGGGTCCCGGTTGCACCTGATCGACGTTTCGCGAAGGCTGCTCGACGCGGTACGGGCACGCGTTCCGAACCTCAGCGCCCACCATGCCTCGGTGACGGATCTGCCGCTCGCTGCCGATTCCTGCGACGCCGTCCTGATGCTTGGGCCGCTGTATCACCTGGCTCAGCTCGCCCATCGCCGGCGGGCCGTGGCTGAGGCGGCGCGGGTGCTGAAATCGGGAGGCTTGTTGTTCGCCGCCGGAATCAATCGCTTCGCCTATCTCCGCGACTTGTTTCGGAATGCTCCGGAGAGTGCCTTGGAGCGTCGCGCCTTCCATGCTCAGTACTTGAGGGATGGCGTGCTCAACGCCGAGGTCGCGCCACCCATCGGCCATTCGCATTTCACAACGCGCGACGAGTTCCGCGCCCTTTTTCCGCCCGCCTTCGAGGAAATTAAGCTGGTCGCCGTCGAGAGCTTCGCCGGACCGTGGCAGGCTCGGTTCAAGGCGCTCTCGCCCGAGGTCGCGGAGGCATGGCTCGATCTGATCGAGCAGACCGCCGAGGCACCCGAGGTGTTCGGGCTGACCGACCACTTCCTCTACATCGGCCGGCGGCTTCAGACCACTGGAGGGACTTTTTCGGTATAATGAGTGCTAGATGTACTTCCTGCCTCCGCGCCCGCGGATTTTCGACTCGGTTCGTACACTCCAGTTTCCTCTCGAATGAAGTCTAGCGTGCAGATCAGTCGCGGCATTGAGTCCTTGTTCGGGACGCGCGACGAGAATATCCGCCTGATCGAAGGTGGCCTGAACGTGCGCACCCGTCTCCTCAACGACTGTCTGGAGATCGAAGGCGAGGCGCCGGCCGTGGCGCGCGCCACCGGCATCCTGAGCGATTACGTGGCGCTGGTGCGCGAAGGTCACGTATTCAATAACGGCGACCTCAACAGCTTTCTGCGCGTGGTGACCTCGGATGGTGAAACCAGCCTCCGAGGCCTGGTTGAAAGCGGCAAGCAGCGCAGTTTTGGCAAAAAGATCGTGGCGCCGAAGACCATCACCCAGCGGCGCTACATGGACGCGATCGAGCGTAGCGATATGGTGTTCGGCATCGGCCCGGCGGGCACCGGCAAAACCTACCTGGCCGTGGCGATGGCCGTTTCGGCGCTGCTCTCCAAGCGCGTAAGCCGGATTGTGCTGACTCGGCCCGCGGTGGAAGCCGGCGAGCGCCTGGGTTTTCTGCCTGGCACGCTGCAGGAAAAAGTGGACCCGTATCTCCGCCCGCTCTACGATGCACTCTACGATATGCTGGAGGCCGAGAAGATCGAGAAACTGCTCGAGCGGAACGTCATCGAAGTCGCGCCGATCGCGTTCATGCGCGGCCGCACTCTGAACGACAGTTTCATCATCATGGATGAAGCGCAGAACAGCACGCCGGAGCAAATGAAGATGGTCCTGACACGCCAGGGCTTCAATTCGAAGATGGTGGTCAACGGCGATATCACCCAGATCGACCTGCCCGGTGGGAAGCGCTCGGGCCTGCTCGACGCGGCCGAGGTGCTAAGGGGAGTGGAGGGTATCAGCTTTAT
>JBGPHB010000590.1:0-4330 GCA_041484155.1 Bryobacteraceae bacterium | reverse complement strand
GTCGTCGGGCATGACGTTATCGATCGAAATCTGCATGTGATCGAGGCCGGCTTTGTTCAGGCGCTGGATGCGCTCGGGGACCAGCAGGTAGCCGTTGGTGATCATGCCCGCGATCACACCGCGGCGCCGCATCGCCGCAATGATCTCGTCGAGTTCCGGGTGCAGCAGAGGCTCACCGCCTGAAATCGTCAGGATGCTGGTTCCCAAGTCGGCGAGCTGGTTGATGCGCGCCACGATGACTTCGGTGGGCACAGGTTTCGAGTAGTCGTCGTACTCGTTGCAGTATGTACAAGATAGGTTGCAACGGCGGATGGGAATAATGTGGGCCATGATCGGATGGCGCGTAGAAACAGCGCCCTTGACGACCGCCCGCGCCTCGCGCATCCAGCGGCTGACAGACTTCCAGCCGCGACGAACTCGGAAGGCTCTATCTGACATGAGAACTTCATCTATTTAACCATAGGCTTGCAGGGTTAAGGAGTATTCGGCTGCGTTTGGTACGTTTCGAGGTCTGAACGGCGTCCAGGCTTGCCAAATGGGCAGGGGCGGGGTTAGCAACCCGCCTTACCCCGCCCTAACGGGCGGGGCTTTATCGTACGTTTTACAAAACCCCGCAAGCCCTGCCCGTTAGGGCGGGGTTGTTCAGAAATGTAGAAACGCCCGCGGCAGGTTGGCAACCTGCCCTACCACCCAAAATGGAGAGTATTTCCCCTATCCGCCTACTTATTCGTGTGGTTGGCCCCTTCTTCTTGTTGACCTTTCTGACACCACTGGAGCCCGCCAACCTTCAAGTCCGCGTGGTCGAGGGCCAGAGCATTGTCTACCCGATCGGCTCGCGCGCGACACGCGGCATCACCGTGCAGGTCACCGACGAAACGAACCGGCCCGTGGAAGGCGCCTCCGTCAGCTTTCGTCTACCCCAAGAGGGACCCGGGGGTACTTTCGCGACCGGCGCCAGGACGGAGATCGCGACCACGCGGGCAGACGGCCGAGCCAGTGTGTGGGGAATGCAATGGAACCGGACGCCGGGCGCGTTCGAGATCCGCATCACAGCGGCAAGAGGCGATACCCGGGCAGGTACGGTGTGCGCGCTGCAACTAACCAATGCCCTGGCTGCCGCAGTACCGGCCGCGCGCTTCGGGCAGCGCCGCGGGCACAAGTTTCTGTGGATCACACTCGCGGTGGCCGGCACAGCGGCCGGTGGTGCAGCGGCCGTCGCGTGGAGTGGCAAGGCGGGAACGGGAGCGGGATCGTCTCCGCCAACCAGCGTTCAGATCGGCGCGCCGACCATCGTTCTGGGGCGTCCGTGAGAAGTTTCCTTGCGACCGCCCTGAGTCTCTGCGCATGGGCGCAAACCGGACTGGAGACTCCCCGGATCGGCACGATGCTGGACGCCAACGGTGCGGTAAGGCCGGTATACGGCGTCGCCGGTAGCGTGACGGTGGGCGAACCCATCGCAACCGGCATTCTGTCGATAGCCTGTTCGCGGAAAATATGCCTGAAGACGGACATCGCCGCGCTACTCGCGCTCGACGAAGAAGCCGCGTTCGTCTACTTTCAGGAATCCAAGCAGCTCGCTCGCTGGCACGCCGGGCAGCTCGACTCCATCGACTTCGTTCCCGGCGGGGACGTCCTGTCGCTCCGCGTCTCCAGCGGCGTCCTCGAGTTCGCCGTGCGCCGCGACGGTGGGGTTTGGATCATGCGCGGCCAGGACGTAATCGACTCTCTGCCGGACGATGCCGGGCCGGTCATGCTCCTGACAAACGGAGTTCTCTTCGCGAACGCGGAGGCGCTGGTGCTGCGCCGGCCGGACGGTACTGAGGTCAGGTTCGACATCAAAGGCGTGGAAGCGCTCTTCTTCATCGGCGAGGGTTACGTTCAAGCACGCGTAGGCCTTTCCACGTACGCCCTGCGCATCGAGCCCGGACGTGAACAGATCTTTCTCCTGCCTGAGGCGCCGCCGTGACACGCCTGCCAATGGCATTGATGCTGGCGCTGGCAGCGCGCGCACAGCCTTTCCTGGTGACTATCGACGGAAACAACCAGTCTCGCGTCGGCGACACATACGACTACGGCAAGGTCGCCGCCGGCGACATCAAAGACGTCCTTTTCGGCGCCTGCAACACTGGTAACGTCCCACCGACAGTTAGGGGCGTCGGATTCAGCATCAGCGCAGTTTATGGCTACGTCCCCGGCCAATGCCTCAGGTTCACTGTGCGCTTCTCGGCGACGCAGCCGGACTCTTACAGTGCCGGCCTGTACAGTACCAGCCTGCAAGTCAACACCATCAACGTGTTTCTGCTTGCGTTAGTGTTACCGGCTCCTTCGTTGACCGTTTTCCCCGTGTGCACGGTCGACTCCCAGCGAAGAATCGACTTCGGAAGCGTCCCGGCCGGAACGCTGCGCCTGTGCAACTTTTCGCTCCAGAATTTGAATGCGCAGCCGCTGGTGATCGCAACGATCGCCGCAACGGGTGCATTTCAGGGTCCGCAGAATTTGCCAACTCCGTTCACGCTGGCCCCACAAGAGGCCAAGACCTTCACGATCCAGGTCACACCCGCCTGCGGGACCAACTCCCTGAGTGGCACGCTGATCGTCAATACGCAGAACTACACGCTCACCGGCACGAGTTTCGTTCCGGCATTGCCGAAGCCGACACTCACATTCGACTCGAACAACTTCGCAAGCGGGCAGCAGCACCTGTTAACGATGAATCTGCCGGCGCAAGCCCCCTGTGGGGCCGACGGTTCCGTCGGCCTGACCTTCGTTCCCGCGGCAAGCGCCGTCACCGACGATCCCACCATCGTCTTCGTGGCGGTCAACAAGCGCACAGTTCCCTTCCACGTCAACCCGGGCAGCACGCAGGTGCTGCTGAACGGCCAGCCGTCGGTTGTCTTTGCGACCGGTTCCACCGCTGGCAAGATCGGGTTCACCATCAACGGGGACACTAGCACCACCCTGGCCATTCCTCCCGCCACAATTTCGATCGACACAGCGACCGCGTCGAACCAGCGGCTCGGCAATCTGGATATCGAGATCATCGGGTACGACAACACCTACACGGCGGGCGCAATGTCGTTCGCCTTCCTTGACACGGGCGGCAAACCTATCGGCCTCAGCGCGATCAGTGCGGACTTCACCTCGGCATTTAAAACCTACTTCACCAACCAGAAGTCGGGCAGCTCGTTCTTGATGCGAGTCTCGTTCCCGGTGACCGGCGACCAGAAGCAAGTGGCCAGCGTCCAAGTAACGCTCACCAACGCCGCCGGGCAATCCCAGACGGGGGCCCTGACCTTTCAGTAACGTGAAAGGATGAACACGCCTGTGGCGCTCACCATCGCCGGTTCGGACCCGAGCGGCGGCGCCGGCCTCCAGGCCGATCTGAAAACATTTCATCAGCTCGGCGTTTACGGCGAGGCGGTAGTGACCCTGATTACGGTGCAGAACACCCGCGGCGTGAAGCGGGTAGACATGTTGCAACCGGATCTCATCGTCCAGCAAATCCAAGCCGTGCTCGAGGACATCCCGCCCGGCGCGGCCAAGACCGGAGCACTGGGAAATCGCGCGGTGGTGGAGGCGGTCGCGAAGGAGGCGGAAAGGTTCGGCTTCCCCCTGGTGGTCGACCCGGTGATGATCAGCAAGCATGGCGCCCGGCTCATGGATGCCGACGCGCAACGCGCCCTTACCATCCTGATCCAGTCGGCCTTCCTGGTCACGCCCAATCTTCACGAGGCGGCAGCGCTCGCCGGATTTCCCGTCGAAGACCGCGATGCCATGTACCGCGCCGCCGAAAAACTGGCGGCCTTGGGCGCCACGAATGTTCTGGTGAAGGGCGGCCACCTTCGTGGCGACGCGATCGATGTCCTGTACATGCGTGACGGAGGGTTCCGGGAGTTCTCCGCTCAGCGAGTCGACACCCCGCACACGCACGGCACCGGCTGCACCTACTCGGCGGCGATCACCGCGGAGCTGGCCAAGGGCGCTACGCTCACCGTGGCGGTCGAACGCGCCAAGGCCTTCGTTACCGAAGCCATTCGGACAAATCCGGGTTTGGGTGGGGGTGCGGGGCCACTGAATCATTGGCCACGAATGAACACGGATTCACACGGATGAAGAAATCCGTGTGAATCCGTGTTCATTCGCGGCCTGAGAAATCCGCTCCCGGCGCGCTACTAACTTAACGTGGTTTTTCATGTACCGGGCTGGCTGCAAGGGATCGATCGTGTGGCTTTAGCATGTTTCGTCCCGCTCGCGGTCGCGATCCTGAACAGCGGCCTGGACGACCCGGTCATCGACCTTGCCTGGGCCTGCTCGTGGCTCAAGGCTAAGT
>JBGPHB010000589.1:0-4332 GCA_041484155.1 Bryobacteraceae bacterium | reverse complement strand
TGACCCACACCTCGGGCCTGGTCAGCGGGACCATCAGCACGCGGGAAGCGGCGAAAGTCGCCCGCAAACCGAATGAGACCCTGGCCGACTACATCCCGCGACTGGGGGCCGTCCCGCTCGAATTCCAACCGGGCTCACGATGGAGCTACAGCCCTGGCGCCGGATTCGACACTTTGGGGCGGATCGTCGAGATCGTCTCTGGACAGAGCTTCGACAAATTTCTGCAACAGCGCATTTTCGATCCCCTCGGAATGAAAGACATCTCGTTCTCGCCGAGCGAAGACCGTGTCGTCCGTATGCCGGTGGTGTACCGCAAGACCGAGAAGGGTTTAGAGAAGCAGGAGAATCCCAACTACGCCACGAATAAGTACTTCTCCGGCGCCGGCGGACTGGTGAGCACCACCGAAGACTATGTGCAATTCGGTCAGATGCTGCTCAGTGGCGGACAGTTGAACGGGAAACGCCTGCTCAGCCCAAAGACGGTCGAATTGATGGCTTCGGTTCACGCGCCGGACACCTTGCCCGGCAGGCCCCGCGGTAGGAGCTTCGGGCTCAGCGTGCAGGTGGTGAGCGACGCGGTCGTGGCGGGTTATCGCGTATCCGATGGCAGCTACGGATGGGACGGCGCCTTCGGGACGCACTTCTGGGTAGATCCCAAGGAAAAGGTGGTCGGACTCCTCATGATTCAGACCTCCAACACGGAGCTATGGCGCGACTTCGAGAACGCGGTGATGCAGGCGATCGTAGAGTAAAGTAAAGGTATGAGCGACTGGGGCTACGCCCAAGCTGATCCGTCCGAGCGGTTGGCGCGTCTGCATTTCTTTTCGATGAAGAAGCGCCAGGCCAGTGGAGATGTTGAGGTAACGATTACCATCAAGGAATTCTTCACGCCCGAGGATCCGGCGATGGTGTTTTTCGCCCAGGCCGACAAGCAGACCAATCAGAACGTCGTGCCTTACACACCGTGCGGTTGGGGCAAGACATTGCTCGAAGCCCTGGCGCGGTGTGTCGAGGAGGTGAACCGTTTCCCGTACCAGGAACAAGCCCGCGCGGAGACCGGCTGAACCACGGTAGAGTGTGCAAAACCGGGACTGGACCGAATTTCGCCGCCTTTGCGAAATTCGTGCCAGTACCGGATTTGCCGGTCCGAAGCATACTGTTTGATAGCGGGGCAAAAGGGTACAGGCACGAATTTCGCAAAGGCGGCGAAATTCGAGCCAGTCCCCTTTTGCACATAAAGTATGCGGCTCTTCTGACGATAGTTCAGAGACCAGCCCTATGCTGACTGCTGACGACCTCCGGGCTTCCGCGCTTCGGGCGGCGGATCGACTGCCCTTGTTGTCCGCGGTGCTTCATCGCGCCCTCTCGTTGTTCTCCCGCGGAGAGGATGTCGCCATTGGAGAACTCGCGGGGGTCATCGAACAGGACGTGGTCGTGGCGGGCAGCCTGCTGTCGATCGCAAACTCGGCGTTATACGGCGGGTATAGCACGGTGGCTTCGGTACGCCAGGCGATTGCCCGGCTGGGGGTTCACAAGACCAGAAATGTGCTGCTGGCGTTGTCCGTCACGAAATCGTTCAACGGGGTGCGGATACCGGGGCAATGGTCCTCCATCCGGTTCAACGCTCACTCGCTCGCCACGGCCACGATGAGCGACCTGATCGTCCAGACGGCGCCGGCGTCGCATCCCGAATGGGCGTTCATGGCGGGGTTGCTGCATGATATCGGTCTGCTGCTCATCGCGGCCGGTCTTCCGGAACCGTTTAAAGCCATCGCGGCTCACGCCGGCAATGATTTCCAATTGATCGCGCGGGAGCGGGAGCTGCTCGGGTTTACCCATTTCGAGTTGGGAGCGGAGATGCTGGCCCGTTGGAATTGTCCGCCGACGGTGCAGGAAGCGGCCCAGTTCTGCAAGACCACCGCGTTTCAGTTTGAACAGCCGCTCAGTTTAGGCGTGGTCGTGAAGACCGCAAGCCTGCTTGCCGACGCGCACGGGGTCTCCATCTTCCATTCCCATCAGGAACACAGTCTGAGGGCCGAACTGTTAGATGCGCTCCAAATCCCGGCGCCGATCCAATTCCTTGCGGCGTTCGAGATGGAGTACAACGGACTTCAGAGCTGCGCTGCGTAGACCGGTTTTGGAACAGCGAAAACACGAGCGACATGGTGTTGGAGAGCCGGGAGTCTTGCGCGTCGAAGGCATCCGCGGCGGGATCTATCTGATCACGGTTCTGGATGTCTCCAAGTCCGGTCTTCGGATCAATTGCTCCACCTCACTGACGACCGGTACCCGGGTCGAGGTGAGGTGCCGCGGAGCGAGCGTTCCCGGCGAGATCAGATATGCGCGCGACGTCGGACAGAATGAATTCCACCTGGGCGTGGAGGCGACGAGCGAGATGGATCTCACACAGCTATTCCAAATCGGGCATTAAGCGCCTGTGATCCGGTGAAAACGCGAGTGAACCCGCCCTAACGGGCGGGGCTTCCGGCGTGGCTGACGAGTGCCGTGGACGGGTGCAAACCCGCAAAGCCCCGCCCGTTAGGGCGGGGTAGAGCCGGCCTCCAGGCCGGCTCTCTTGTCGGGATGCAGCCGAAAAAAAGCCGGCACGAAAGCCGGCTCGCCGCCATAACTGGCTGCCCCGCAGAGCTGCATAGCCGCAACCAAAGAGTTGTACCTGCGGAACCCCGCCCTGACGGGCGGGGCTTGCGGGGTATTGTAAACGTACGACAAAGCCCCGCGCGTCAGGGCGGGGTTCTGGTCGGAAATGTACGCGGTCAATTCTTCGCAGCCTGCGAGGATTTCGGGCTCTAGCTAGTAGTACGTAATCTAGTGCCGCGACTTCGTTAACTCCTGCCGCTCCACGCCGGCGGCTCTCCTCAACTCGCCGATCTTCGCTCCGGTGATGGACAGTGCGACCAATCCACCAATGAGCAGTGGCAGCGTGACGATGCCCCATAAGACCAGCGAGAAACGCGCCGCCTCCGCCGGTACGACGTTAAATATCTTCTCCAGGCTCTCTTTGGTCAGGAATTGAAACAGCCCGATGTTCCCGGGCGCCTGCGGTAGTACGCTGCCCAAGCGCAGAATCACCATGAGGGTGAATGCCGCACCCCAAGACAAAAAGTCGAAACCGTATCCCTTGAAAGAGGCATAAATCGGGATCACCGAAAGGAGCAGATACGGCAAGCTCTGGACGAAGGAGAAGTACAGGTAACGCGAGTGCCCGATCAGGCTAAGGTCATCCACCAGTACACGCACGTGCCGCTGCCAGGGCTTGCTCGACGCGCCGTTGGTCTTTTGGTGGTGGAACATTGCCCATGCCAGGAGCCCAGCCAAAGCTACCACCAGAATCGCGAGCACGTAGCCGCCGTCGACCAGATAGCGCAGATGCGTCGGAAACAGAATGATCTTGACCGTTACCAATAAACACAGGCACAGCCAGATCCCGTCGAAAATACGTTCGATCAGCGCGCTGGTAAGAGAGACCGAGAACGGCAGTTGGGTCCACCGGGAAAGGAGGTAGCAACGCAGCACCTCCCCGGCCCGGAAGGGGAGAACTTCGTTGGCGAACAGCCCGACGTAAATGGCGCGCACCGCCTGCCTGAAGGTCACCGGTTCGACCGGATGCAGCAACAGGCTCCAGCGCACGGCATGCCAGCAATAGACGGCGATGTCGGCCACCACGGCCACGGCCACCCACGACCAGCTCATGGTGGCCAGGTCATCCTTAAGCTGACCCAGTTTTGCGTCGTGCAACGTCCAAACGAGGCAGCCGATGGAGATCAGGTTGACTAGGACAAGAAAGAACCTGGAACGGTTCTTGCTGAAGTTGCTCTCACCCAAATATCCATCATAACGGGACAACGGCTACGCCGCTCCGGCTTGAAGGCTCCTCAGCTTCGCCGAGAGCGTAGTGCGCTTCAGCCCGAGCATGCCCGCCGCGGCAGTCTTGTTGCCGCCGGCCTTGCTTAGCGCCTGGTCCAGGATCTGGCGCTCGATGCTCCCGACCGTCCGCTCGAAATCCAGACCCGTGTCGGGTAACGCAATGGCCGGCACCTGCAGCACGGCTTTCAAAGCGCCGGCCGACGGGAGCGGGAAATCGGAGGGATACAGCGCCTCCCGCTCGCCGCTTAGGGCGATGGCCTTCTCCACCTCGTTCTCCAGTTGCCTCACGTTGCCCGGCCAGGGATACGCGGCCAGCCGGGACAGGGTCTCCGGCGGGAAGCGCCGCATTGGAATCTCCTCCTGCCGGCAGATCTTCGCGTTGAAGTGATGCGCCAGAGCGGGAATGTCTTCCAGGCGTTCGCGTAGTGGAGGCGTCAAGATCGGCAC
>JBGPHB010000588.1:0-4342 GCA_041484155.1 Bryobacteraceae bacterium | reverse complement strand
GGTTCAGTAAGTGGCTGATTGCGCAAAGTGCCGACACCGAACCGCGACCGTGAGGGAGCGGGCTGAACGAATTCTCCACGCCTTCTCACCTCAGTCTCAGGGGGTTCCTCTACTCGATCTAGAACGGAAGATCCGGCTGCACCTGCTGCAGCATGACCGAACGCGTCAAGTAAGGATGCGGATTCACCGGCGTCCCCCCCATGCGCACCTCAAAATGCAAGTGCGGCGAAGTGACGCGGCCGGAGGCACCGGAAGTGCCCAGAATCTCGCCGCGCCGGATCTCCTGCCCCGGGATCACATTGACCCGCGACAGGTGAGCATACCACGTGCGCATTCCGTTGCCATGGTCGATGATGACCAGCCTGCCATAACCCCCGCCGACATGTTCGGCGTGATAGACAATCCCGTCGGCTGCCGCGTGGACGGCTGTACCCGTCGGAGCCGAAATATCCACACCCTTGTGGAAAGCGCCCTCGCCTGAAAACGGATCCTCGCGATCGCCAAACCGGCTCAACAGGCTTCCGTTCACCGGCCACATGCTGGGAACGATATTCTTCTGCCACGCCCGTGCATAGGTGTGGTTCAAACGGGAGAAACTCGCCGATTTCAGGAAGTTATAGTCTTCGATCGATTCCTTGAAGCCGGGCACCAGAGGACCCTCCTCGGCGATGTCGTCGGCGCCCTCCAGCTTCCGCTTGAGCCCCAGGGCGACACTTACCTCGCTGGCCATCAGTTGGAGCGACGCAAGTTGCTCCTGCTTCTGGTCATTCTCCCGCTGCAGGGCCTGATACCGGTTGCGAAGCGTGTCAACCTGACTGCGGAGCGAATTGTAATTGGCTACCTTCCAGCTCATGCGGAGGTAGCTGGAAACCATGCCGAAGAGTGAAACGGAACCGAAAAGCGCCAACCCGACAACAACATACAAGGCCTTATGAGGGATCTGAATGCGACGCAGCCGACCGTGCAACGAATGAGCCAGGACGACTACGAAGTAGTGTTGCTTCATGAATCTCCTAAAACTGGATTTCCAAGTTTACCTCGGCCTATAGCCCAATGGGCCTACCGATCTAGGACTAGAGGCCAGAGAACACCACACGCTACCCCTTTCAGGTTAACGTTTTGTCATCATATCGAAAGACTTGCAGGGTGTCAAGCCCTATAGTACTAAGGGTGTCTGGAGACTCTCTGTTTTAAGTTTACCACGCAGCCTCCTTTGGAGATAGAATGGATGACCATGACGACTACCTCCGTCACTTTTTCCACAGGACACCGGCGCCAGTTCCTTCGGTTTCTCGCGGCAAGTCCTTTGTTATCTGCGTTGCCGGTGGCAGCCTGGCAGTCGGAGCAATCTGCGGCCGTTCTCGCCAACCCGAGGGACGCCCTCAACGTGATGGATTTCGAGGAAGCGGCGCACCGAATGGTCCCGCCGGCACATTGGGGTTACGCGGCAAGCGGCGTCGACGACGACTTGACGCTCAAGGCCAATCGGGAAGGATTCAAGCACATCCAGCTCCGTCCGCGGCGTCTGGTGGACGTCAGCAGGGTCGATCTGGGAACCGAGCTTTTCGGCACCAAGTGGGAAATGCCCATCTTCATCTGCCCGGTCGGGGGCCAGAAGTCCTTTCACCCCGAAGGGGAGGTGGCCGTGGCGCGAGCGGCCCGTGCGAAGCACACCCAGCAGATCCTTTCCTCTGCGTCTTCCACGGCGGTAGAGGACGTGGCGCAGGCCCTGGGCGGTCCGCTCTGGTATCAGCTCTATGCGCCCGCCCGGTGGGAGGACAACGAAAAGCTGGTGCGGCGCGTTGAAGCCGCCGGCTGTCCTGTCCTGGTCTTCACCGTGGACCTGCTGGGAGGCCGCAATCTCGAGACCGACCAACGCTTCAGAAGGCTGGATACAAGGCAGTGCTCCAGTTGCCATGACGCCCAGATGGTCGGGCCCAGCGGCAGGCCCATGAACAAGGGACTCAACATGACGCCCCTGCCCCCCGGCACCCCCAGCCTGCTGACCTGGGATTTTGTCGACCGGTTGAAAAAGTTCACACGCATGAGGCTCCTGATCAAGGGCATTGAAACCCGCGAAGACGCTGCCTTGTGCGTCGAACATGGAGCCGACGGCGTGATCGTCTCCAACCACGGAGTACGCGCCACCGAGACCCTGCGGGGGACCATCGACGCCCTGCCGGAAGTGGTGGAAGCCGTGCGCGGCCGCATCCCGGTGCTGGTTGACGGCGGCTTCCGCCGCGGTACGGATATCTTCAAAGCGTTGGCGCTGGGCGCGACTGCGGTGGGCGTCGGACGGCCCTATCTATGGGGTTTGGGCGCGTTCGGCCAGCCCGGCGTCGAGCGGGTTCTGGATATCCTGCGAGCCGAACTGACGCTGACGATGAAGCAGTGCGGCACCCGGTCCCTTAGCGAGATCACTCGGTCGTCAATTGTGCTCTAAACCGGGGACATTGCGGGCAAGCGTCCGCTAAACCGCCCCTGTCAGCATCACCAGCAGTGTCCCCACCGCCGCGGTTCAGCATCGGTCAGTGCTTCCCCGGTTTCTCGTCCTTGGGTTTGAATCCCTCCAAGGAATAGTTGTGGTCCCGGTAATACTTGCCCGCCTCGTTCAACTCCCGCGAATCGGGTGGATGACAGAACTCGCACTCTTTCTTGGTCCGTCTGGTGTAATCCGGTTTCGCCGAGCTTACCGTCCCGCTGAAAAACCATCCAACCGCGAGAATCCCGGCAGGCGCAATCAGTTTCGCGAGAGCACGCATGAATCGCCCACAGTGTAGAAAGCTCTCCCTCCCTCTGTCAAGGACCCGTTTGTACTAATGTAAGGTCGTGCCTTCCTTTAAGACTGTGCCCGTCTTGGTGACCGGTGCGGGACGCGGAATCGGGAAACGCCTGGCCATTGGATTCGCCACCTCGGGCGCGCGCGTGGGCCTGCTGGCGCGCAGCAAGGCCGAGCTGGACTTGTGCCATCTGGAAATCGAGCACGCCGGCGGCTCGGCGCTGCGCATCCGTGCCGACGTCTGCGACTACGAGCAGGTGAACGCCGCGGTCGAGCGCATGCGGGTTCACTTCAACAGCGGCGTGCAGATCCTGGTGTGCGCAGCGGCCGTCCAGGGACCGGTCGGACCGTTTGTCGAATCGTCGCCCAAGGCGTGGAGCGAAATCGTTCAGACGAACCTCGTCGGCGTGATGAACTCGTGCCGCGCCGTGCTCCCCCCCATGATCGAGGCGCGCTCCGGCAAAATCATCATCCTGACGTGCGGCGGCGTTTCCACGGCGCGTCCCAACTTTTCTATCTACTCCGCCACCAAGTCGGCTGTCGCGCGATTCGCCGAGAGCATCGCCGAGGAAGTCAGCGAGCACAACGTGCAGATCAACTGCATGTCGCCCGGCGATACTTATACCCACATGACCGACCAGATCCTGACCGCCGGCGACCGCGCCGGATGGCGGGAGATCGAGGAGGCCCAGAAGGCTCGCCTCACCGGCGGAATCTCCCCCCAGCGCCAGATCGATCTGGCGCTGTTCCTGGCCTCCGAGGAATCCAACCACATCACCGGCCGATTGATCCACGTGCAGGACGATTGGAAACGCCTGAAAAACAGCACCGTAAACCCCGAACTGTACACCCTCCGCCGGGTGAAAAAGTAACGCAGGCCCTGGCCTGCCGTTTTCGCATCGCTGATAGACTGATACCTATGCCCAGCCTGTATTCCCTGAAACCCAAGTTTCAGGGTCTCCTGCGCCCGTTCGCAGGAGCGCTTGCCCGATCAGGAATTACCGCGAATCAGATCACAATCCTGACCGGCATTTTGTCAGTCGCACTCGGCATTCTGCTCACGCTACGCCCCATACTACTGCTGCTCCCCGCATTCCTGCTGATCCGAATGGCATTGAACGCCGTGGACGGCATGCTGGCCCGCGACTTTGGACAAAAATCAAACCTGGGGGCGTTTCTGAACGAGCTGACCGACGTGATCTCCGACGCGTTCCTGTATCTCCCCTTCGCTTACCAACCTGGCTTCGATCCTCTCTGGATCGGCGCGACGATTGTCCTGTCCGTGATTTCCGAAATGGCGGGGACGGTTGCGGTCATGACCGGCGCCAGCCGGCGCAACGACGGTCCGATGGGCAAGAGCGACCGTGCCTTCGTGTTCGGCGCATTGGCCCTGTGGCTCGGCGCCGGAGGAAGCCTCGCACCGGTCGTGTCGCGGGGTTTCCCCATACTCGTGGTTTTTCTGCTGGCGCTCACCATTATTAACCGGGTTCGAAACGGGCTCCTCGAAACGACCTAAATGCGAACCGCGAAAGAGTGCTTCTTTGAGACCCACGACGGAACGCG
>JBGPHB010000587.1:0-4342 GCA_041484155.1 Bryobacteraceae bacterium | reverse complement strand
CCGCACCAAGCCGCCGGCACGATCAGTACCATCCCCACGATCCAATTCGCCAGCGGCGCTTGGTCCGGAATGGATACCATCGCCCAGATCGTCAGCGCCACTTGAATCGCTCCCATGATCACAGCATGCCGCAGTCGCAAGCGATTCGCCACCCAAGCCGTGACATACCCGCCGCCCGCGACGCACAAGGCCGTGTATAGGAATAAGAATACAGTTGCCGGCAGGCTGTGGCTGATCGCCGCCTGGTTCGGAAGTATGCGAGGAAACATCCGCATCATCAACGGATTCGCCACCGCCTCAATCGCGAACGAAGCCACCGTCAACGTGGCAATTCCAGCCAGCACTGCCAGAACGCTGCGAATCATGATCCCAGTCTAGTGAATGCACCGGCACATGTCTTGACAATTCTTGCGGTAGTCCTCCGGTCAACGACCCCAGGCGGACAAATATTCCACACGGGACAGCATTTCCTCTGCTGGCTTTCTGTTCAGAAGCTGCAAGAGCCGTCGCAGTTGTTCGCCGACAGAGTAGCGCTGCGGGGCTGCGAGGACGAGCCCACTATGCGCCCGCCCGCTGGCGACCCAGTGCTTATGCAGTGAACTGTAGTCCCGAACATTGAAAATGTACAAGACGCGCCCCTCGCTGCTCGCGCGTCGCAGATGTTCTTCGTCGCTTCGATTGACCATCGCGCACTCCGAAGCGGTCCAAACATCAACCCGCCTGGCGCGTAACGCCACGACGAGCGCATGTTGCATGGCATCCTCGTCGAAGTACAGACGAATTCGGTGCCCTATGGGGACGGAGGTTCGGATTCGCGCTCGACCCGCTCGGCGAACGCTTCTTCTTCAGCCAGATCCGCCTCGATTTCTTCGGGATTGGCGTGATAGTAAGCCAGGGCCGCGTGGACCTGTGCGAGATTGATATGCCCGTATTGCGTTGCAATCTCTTCCGGAGTCAGCCCCATTTTGTACCAGCCCGCGACACGCATCACCGTCACGCCCGTGCCAGCGATCTTGGGTCGCCCGGCCCGTATAGCGGGATCCCGTTCGATCAGACTGCCAATCTCCACAGCGCCGACCATAGCTCGATTGTAGCGTAGTGCCGCCTCAGGGGATGTCGTGACCAACGCGGGTTCACGTTCCCGTAAGTGAGCGAGAGCAGGGCTCTCACACTCCGCGTGTGTCACATTTTCCGTCGACGATTAGGGCTCGACGCTGTACAGCGCCTCCGCAAAGAGCTCGTACCGCAACATCTGCCTCATCTCTTCGTTCATTCCCAGGACTCGGATGGTTGCCCGTCCAACAGGGGTCAAACCTACAATCTCAATCGCCGGAGGAATCGACGTTCCGATTCTCGCTGCAAAGTGATACGGCCAGCGATCGACTCTAGGGTGAAACAGCGGAGCAATTTGGCCGGTATCTGGATCGATACCAGTCAGGTTCGGGCCCTTCTTCAAATTGCACTGCCAGCAAGCCAGCGCGATTGTCTAGCGCGTCAGATCCACCATGCTGTTTCGCCACGATGTGTTCGATGTGGAAAGGACGCCGGAACGCAGCCTCGGGGATACGACAGTACTCGCAACGGTAGCCGGCGCGATGGCGCACCTCCCCTGCCGACTCGTTCATGCAGGCGGTTGGAGGGCTTGCCGCGCCTTAGATTGCCAGTAGGCGAGGAGATCGCCGATATTGACGTATGCTTCCAGCTCCCCTGCTTCCTCGTCCGTCAGAGTACCTGCGTTGGCTTTCCCATTCAGTTCGTCATTGCGCGTCGCGGCGTTGTCAGGGAAGTCGAGCGCAAAAATGCTTTCCGCCAACGGCTTCGTCATTCCGCGCCCGGGCAAATCGAATACGCTCCGCAATATGTCGGCATGAGGCTTCGACTGAAACGCTGATCTCGCCATTCCTAACTCCAGTTTACGCTCTTGCCGCGACGGAGCGCATTCTTAGCCGGACGCTTCTTCTTCAGCCAGATCCGCCTCGATTTCTTCGGGATTGGCGTGATAGTAGGCCAGGGCCGCGTGGACCTGTGCGAGATTGATATGCCCGTACTGTGTAGCGATCTCTTCCGGAGTCAGTCCCATTTTGTACCAGCCCGCGACACGCATCGCCGTAACGCCCGTGCCAGTAATCTTGGGCCGTCCGGCCCGTATAGCAGGATCCCGTTCGATCAGACTTCCGATCTCCACAGCGCCGACCATAGCTCGATTATAGCTAGCGAGCTGCAGCCTAGTAGTTCCAACCACCTGCAAAGTTCAAGCCGCCGAGCTGTAGAGTCAAAGTATGGACGGTTCCGCACGAGAAGACCCTGTTGGCATCAAGCCTTATCGCGTCTCACATGTCGACTTCTTCCGCCGAAGTCAAACGTGATACGTTGGAGATCGTCAAAATTCGCGCACCAAGGTCGGGTAATTCGAATGATGGACGTACTCAAGGCGCTAATAAAGCAACCATACTGGGTCATTGCTCTAGTCCTCGGTGTGGCACTCGTGGCGCTTCCCTGCGTAACGATTGACAAGGACTATCATTGGGCGACACATCCTCCGAACACCCTGTTGCTGGTGGTGGTTGGCCTCGCGCTGTTGTTGCTGTCATTGGTGGGCTTCGGATTCACCCTTTTGTCGAAGCACGCAAAAAACGCGAGTGACGTCACTGCGGGCCTCGACCTGACGCGGGTCAAAGACAGCAACGGGGTGCTATCGACGATTGCCAGCGGCTGTGAGATTCAGATAGTCGAGGGGCGCATAGAGGATTACGCGCACCGGGCGGGAACCGCCATCGTTCTTCCCTGTAACGAGTACTTCGACGACCGCTGCGTCGGTGATACGAGGAGCGCGCTTGGAGCATATGTGAACAAAGTGTTCGACGGCCAAGCCACGGCGTTCGTCTCTCTCCTCAAGGACGAGTGCGCGAGGAAGCTGGGCGCTGGAGTTGTACAACAGAAAACTGCCGACGAGTCTGCGGAGAGTTTCGGCGCCGGGCGATGCTTGCTGCTCATAAAGCCGCTGGGCCACTCCGTTCCAGTGGCTGTCGTCTCTACGACGACGCAACGAGCTGGCCAGGGACTCTCGGGCCGAATCTCTTATTTATTCGACGGAATGCGCGAGCTGGTCAGGCACCTAGCCGACGCGCGTCTCAATGAGGTTGCAATGCCCGTATTAGGGGCCGGCCATGGCCGAATTGACCCGCCACTCGCATTTGTTGGACTTCTCTTGGCGATAGCTGAGGCCGCCCGTTACGGACAAGGCGGGCAGCGCCTAAAGCGAGTGACCATCGTCGTGTATAGGCGGGACGCCGACAGCCCCGCGGAGGTCGATGCGCTTGTCGTCCGTCGCGCCTTGGCGCTCGTGGGAACGCGAGATTGATTGGTGTCGCGCGTGGACAGTTTTGGTTGATGTCCAGTGCATCAATGAGGAAGGGTACGAATGTGAACGATCCGTACAATCTACAGCGTTTTTTGGACGCTCAGAGCGGCGTATTCGATCAAGTACGCTCAGAATTGCGGGGAGGCTGCAAGTTGGGGCATTGGATGTGGTTTATCTTTCCGCAGATTCGAGGTTTGGGTCACAGCCCCCTAGCACGCGAGTTCGCGATCTCTTCGCGCGAGGAAGCCGAGGCGTATTTGAAGCACCCGGTTCTTGGACCCAGGCTCAGAGAGTGCAGCCAGTTGGTGAACCTTGTGGCGGGACGTTCGATCCACCAAATTCTTGGCTATCCTGACAATCTGAAATTTCGATCTTCCATGACGCTGTTCGCCCACGCGACGTCTGAGAACCTGGTCTTTATCGACTCGCTGCAAAAGTATTTCGCAGGTGAATTTGATCACTTGACACTTGAGCGACTGTGATTGCCAAAAGGCCTTCAGGTTGCTTCCGCCCGGCTTGGCTCTATTTCCACCAGTGGCTTACTGAGGGACATGGTCGTCCACTTCGGAACGATTGAGGAAAACCGCATCTGAGTGCACTAACTAAGTGTTGACCCAATTGGACGTGTCGTCGGCGTACAGGAAATTGAGTTGTGTTCAGTCTCTGACAGCGCGGCGACTCTAACTAATCCCCCGGCAGCCGATAATCCTTAAACTGCTCCCGCAACCCTCGCTTGTTAAATTTCCCCACACTCGTCTTCGGCACCGCCTCAATAAACACCACGTCATCCGGCAGCCACCACTTCGCCACTCGATCCTTTAGAAAATCGAGGATCTCCTGTTTGGTGATCTGGTCGCGATACTGGGGTAGCGGAACCACCGCGGCCACCGGCCGTTCCTCCCACTTCGGATGAGGCACCGCGATCACCGCGGCCTCCATCACCTTCGGATGCGCCATGATCGCGTTCTCCAGGTCGACGCT
>JBGPHB010000586.1:0-4343 GCA_041484155.1 Bryobacteraceae bacterium | reverse complement strand
TTCCATCGCCATGACGTTGGCGGTGCCGGCGGGCAGCACCCCCAGGGGCACGCTGGAATGGGCCATGCCGTTGACCACTTCGTTGATGGTTCCATCGCCACCCAGCACCAGGATCAGGCCAGCGCCCTCGGCGATCGCGCGGCGGGCAATGCCGGTGGCGTCGCCCGGGGCAGACGTCGGCGCCAGCCGCGGGTGAATTCTCGCGCGTTCCAGCGCATCTCTGGTACGTTGTAGAATACGCTGAGCATTGCGCCGCAGCTTGCCGGCGGCGGGGTTGTAAATCAGGACCGGCTGCTGATACGGTGCGATCCCTAGAGTATAACGCCAAGTGAGTTCCATCTCCAAGAAAATCCGGGGGTTGCGCGAGCAAATCGACGGCTTGCGCGAAAAAGTGCGCCGCCATGAGCACCTCTACTACGTGCTCGACGCGCCTGAAATCACCGACGCCGAATACGATGCGATGATGCGCGACCTCAAGGCGCTCGAGGACGCCCACCCGGAGTTGGCCTCGCAGGATTCGCCGACGCAACGAGTAGGCGGCAAGCCGCGCGAAGGCTTCGTCAAGGTGGCGCACTCCGGCCCGATGCTGAGCCTGGACAACGCCTTGGGCGAGGAGGAGCTGCGTGAGTTCGATCGACGCGTCCGCGGATTGCTTCCCGGCGAGACCTTCGCCTACGTCGCCGAACTGAAGCTGGACGGGCTCTCCCTTGCCATCCATTACCGCGAGGGCAGGATGACGCAGGCAGTCACGCGCGGGGACGGAGCCGTTGGTGAAGATGTGACGGAAAATGTCCGGACTATTCGGTCCGTTCCGATGCGCTTGAATTCGGGCGAGAACCTGGAGGTTCGGGGCGAAGTGGTTTTCAACCGCCGGGCATTCGAGAAGCTGAACGCGGAACGTGAAGCCGCGGAACTGCCACGCTTCGCCAACCCTCGCAACGCCGCCGCCGGGTCGCTGCGCGTGCTCGATCCGTCCATCACCGCCGCGCGCCAGCTTGAGTATTACGCCTACTTTCTGATCCCCGGCCGTTCCACGCAATGGGAATCGCTGGAGACGCTTCAAAAAAGGGGGTTCAAGGTCAATCCGCAACGTAGGCAGTGTCCGGATATCGAGGCTCTCGCCGCTTTCTGCCAGGAGTGGGAGCAGAAACGCGATTCGCTCCCCTTTGAGATCGACGGTGTCGTCGCCAAAGTCGATTCCGTCGAGCAGCAGAACCGCCTCGGTTGGACTGCGAAAGCCCCCCGCTGGGCTATCGCCTACAAGTTTCCCGCGCGGCAAGAACAGACGGTTGTGGAAAATATTGACGTGAACGTCGGCAGGACCGGAGCGCTGACGCCGGTGGCGATCCTGCGCCCGGTCAACGTCGGCGGTGTGATGGTGTCCCGCGCGACTCTCCACAATGAAGATGAAATCGAGCGGCTGGGTGTGCAAATCGGAGATACAGTACTGGTGGAACGCTCCGGAGACGTCATCCCTAAGGTAGTTCGAGTCGTCAAGGAAGGACATGATCGCCGGGCGTTCAGGATGCCGCGGACGTGTCCCGTTTGCGGGACCGATGTGGTCCGCGTCGAAGGCGAGGCCGCCAGCCGCTGCATCAACACCAATTGCCCGGCGCGGCTGAAGGAGTCCGTGCTGCACTTTGCCGCCCGCGGCGTGATGGATATCGACGGAATGGGTGACGCGCTGGTGGAACAATTGGTGGACCAGGGCATGGTCAAGAACGTCACCGACATCTACCGGCTCAAACTGGAACAGTTGATCGAGCTGGAGCGCATGGGCAAGAAGTCGGCGGAGAAGCTGCTGGCGAACATTGATGCCTCGCGCCGCTCGTCTCTGCCGCGAATTCTGAATGGCTTGGGAATTTCATTCGTGGGTGAACGCACGGCCCAGTTTTTGGCCGAACAGTTCGGCGATCTCGACAAGATCGCCGCGGCCACCGAAGAGGAGCTACAACAGGCGGAAGAGGTGGGGCCGAAGGTGGCGCAAAGCATCCGGCGGTTCTTCGGCGAGGAGCGGAACCGTGAGCTGATCGAGCGCCTCCGCGATGAACGATTTTCTTTCAAGCATCCGGTGAAGCCAAAGGTGGCTGGGCCCCTCGACGGCCTGACGTTCGTTCTCACAGGCACGCTTCCCGTGCTGACCCGGGACGAGGCTAAGGCGCGGATCGAAGCCGCGGGCGGCAAGGTCACCGGATCGGTGAGCACGAAAACGGACTACGTGGTGGCGGGCGCCGAAGCCGGATCCAAGCTCGATAAAGCAACCACACTCGGAGTTAAGGTCATCGACGAAGCGCGGCTGATCGAGATGATTGGATAACGAATGCGTCATCTCCGCGATGTTCTCGTTTCCTGGGGGCCGTGGGGCATTCTCGTCTTGGCGGCAGTCGAGTCGATGGGAATACCCAACCCCGGCGGCACGGATGCGCTGCTCTTGTTTATGGCCATCGCGCGACCGGACGATGCGATGCTGTGCGCGGCCGCGGCGACCATCGGCTCCCTGGTCGGAACCGCGGTCTTTTTCGAGATCATGCGTAAGGGCGGCGACCGATACCTGGCCCGCTATACTTCGTCTGGAAGCGGAGCCAGATTCCGGGCCTGGTTCCTGCGCTTCGGTCTGGTCACGGTGTTTATCCCCGCCTTGCTGCCGATCCCGTTTCTTCCGTTCAAGGTTTTCGCGGCATGCGCGGGTGCCATGCGTGTCGGCCGGGTGCGGTTCTTCCTTGTGTTATTGGCGGGCCGCGTTCCCCGCTATGGCGGGCTTGCGTATCTTGGTGCAGAGCTTGGGGAAAACTCGTTTCCCTGGCTGAAGAGCCACCTCTGGCATATGTTGGTGTTCGCAGTACTATTATTCATTGGCTTATACCTGCTTATCCGTCGGCAGGACCGTAAGCGGTTACAATGGAGTTAACAGCCTGTGGCCCAGGAGGATGACAAGCTAAAGCATGTCCCACATTGTCACTCAAGGATTTCCTGCCCGCGGTGGGACATGCTTCAGCTTGTCTGTGACTTTTGCCACAGGCTGTTAAGACACCCCTCCCCATGGTTGCGGTTCAATCCATCACCGAAGAAATCGCTGAGTTGAAGCGCGCTCGCCGGGCGGTCATCCTGGCGCATCACTACCAGGACCACGAGATCCAGGAACTGGCCGATGCCGTGGGCGATAGCCTGGAACTGGCTCGCAAGGCGCGCGATTTCGAGGGCGACGTCATCGCCTTCTGCGGCGTCTGGTTCATGGCCGAGACCGCGAAAGTCCTCAACCCCGAGCGGATCGTGGTCGTTCCGGATCGCGACGCCGGTTGCAGCCTGGTGGACAGTTGCCCGGCGGAGCAAATCCGGGCCTGGCGGCGGAAGAACCCGGAATACGCCGTCGTTTCCTACATCAATACCTCGGTGGAAGTGAAGGCCGAAAGCGACATTCTCTGCACCTCGCGGAACGCTGTGAAGATCGTCAACTCGATTCCCGCGGATCAGCCGGTACTGTTCCTGCCCGACATCAACCTCGGCAACTACGTGCGCGAACAAACCGGCCGCAAGAACATGAAGATCTGGCAGGGCGCATGCATCGTGCACGCTACTTTCGCGGCCCGCCGCGTCACGCAAGCCCGCGCCGAGCACCCGGCGGCGCTGGTTGCCGCGCACCCCGAATGTCCCGGCGACGTGCTCGCGATGGCCGACTTCATCGGCTCGACCTCGGCGATCATCGACTGGTGCGTCAGCCAGGACGCGCAGGAGTTCATCGTCATGACCGAGAGCGGCGTACGCCATTCGCTTGAAAAGAGGGCGCCCGCCAAGAAGTTCTACTTTGTCCCGAACGAGCATTGTAATTGCAGCGAGTGCCCGTACATGAAGATGAACACGCTCGAAAAACTCCGGGATGCCCTCCGCGACCTGAGCCCGCGGGTGGAGCTGTCGCCCGAGCTGATCGAACGGTCGCGCGCGCCGATCGAAAGGATGTTGGCCATCCCGTGACCCCACTTACCGACAGTTTCGGGCGGCTCCACAACAACCTGCGTGTGAGTGTGACGGACCGGTGCAACATCCGGTGCTTCTACTGCATGCCGGAGACGGACGTGAAGTTCCAGCCGCGCGAACAACTGCTCACGTTTGAAGAGATCGAGCGGTTCGTGCGAGTGGCGGTAACCCTGGGCGTGCGCAAACTCCGCCTCACCGGCGGCGAGCCGCTGGTTCGAAAAAACCTGGCGACGCTGGTGCGGAAGCTGGTGGCCATCGAAGGCATCGAAGACCTGGCGCTGACCACCAACGGCGTACTGTTGGCCGCGCAGGCGGAAGAACTTTACGAGGCCGGGCTGCGGCGCATCAACGTTCATCTAGACACCCTGGAT
>JBGPHB010000585.1:0-4344 GCA_041484155.1 Bryobacteraceae bacterium | reverse complement strand
TGCGCAGCGGAAACCTTAATGGCTACGTCGCGATTCAAACGCGGGTCTCTGGCGCGATAAACCTCACCCATGCCACCCGCGCCGATAGGCGCGAGGATTTCGTAAGGGCCGAGTTTATCGCCGACAGAAAGCGGCATATGAGTGATGCAGCTAAGTTTAGCCGATCAACGAACGAATTGCGCCAGATCTTGTAGCAGGAGGAGATTTCCCGCGCGGCTGAAAAAGTCCGTCGCAAGCTTGCGCCACAGGCCCTGAAGCAGATCCCGGCCGTCTGGCTGGAAGGGGATGAAGTGGCGCTGGAGCACCTGCTCGACCGACCATTCCCGAATTGGGGGCGCCTGTTTTGAGAAACCGCCGGCCCAGGCTGCGGGCAGATCCATTCGGCGCTGCGATATTCCTAGACAAAGCTACATCCGGAGCGTAAGATTACTTTGCCGCGATAGGACGCTACGTTTGACCTATTTCCAGCGGAACTCAGAATTGTATTCTTTAACATGATCTCCACGATCGCGAGGTGAACGATGAGAAAAACCACGATGACACTATGCGCCGGGCTGCTGCTCGCCTGCATCTCCGGACTGAAGGCAGACACTGCCGAGACGATTCCCTTCCTGGCACTCATGCAGGCCGGAAATGAGACGCCGCCGATCACCGATACATCGAGCGGGGCTGTCATCATCTGGGTTCACGTGATTCGCGATAGCAGCGGGGCCATCACCTCGGGCTCGGTGGACTTCAACATCGCGGCGAAGTTCTCAAGCGCGGTAACCGTAACCGGTCTGCACATCCACAACGGGGCGGCCGGGGTTGCCGGACCGATTGTCATTCCTACGGACGTAAACGCAACGGAGAAGAGTATCGCGATTGACGCTCTTGGCAGGGCAACGATATTGAAGCAAGTCCAGTTTCCGCAGACCACCCCCGCCCTTCCCGCCAGCGTCATACAGGACCTGATCAACAATCCGCCGGGCTTCTATGCCAACATTCACACCGTCGATCATGCCGGCGGCGCGATGCGTGGGCAACTCGCACGCGCGGAAACGAAAGTGATCATGGGGCTGATGAGCACGCAGAATGAGGTCCCGCCCGTGCCTCTCCCCGCATCCGGTGTAGCCACCGTGACACTGTTGCGAGCGCTCAACAGCGCCGGCACCGTGGCGCAGGCAGAGGCGATTTTCAACCTGGAATACACCGGCTTCGAGGCCGGCACGACGTTTACGGGATTCCATATTCACAACGGCGCGGCGGGAGTAAACGGGCCGGTGATCATCAACACTGGAATCGCCGGCGGAGCGAATTCGGTGACGGCCGATCCTTCGGGAACGGGCAATCTCAACTATCAGGTGGCCGTCACATCCCTCGACGCCACTTTTGCGAACGAGGTCGCCACCATCAACGCGCTATTCGACAATCCCAGGAACAACTACATCAATATTCATACGACCACATTCGGCGGCGGAGTGATGCGAGACCAGTTGAGAAACACTGAAAAAGGGCAGTTCCAGGTGAGTCTGCTGCCTTCGAATGAAACTCCACCCATCACCGGCCTCACCGCCACCGCCCAGACGTCGGTTCCGGTCTATCTCCTCCGCAACGCGGATGGCAGCGTGGCCGCCGGCACAGTGATCTTCGACGTCAACTTCCGGGGTTTTCCCGCCAGCACGACGATTTCGGGCCTGCATATCCACGCCGGCGCGGCGGGAGTGGCGGGCGGGATCGTGATTCCCGGCGGCGTGGACAATCTGGCGAACAAGGTGGTTTCCGACACAGGCAGCGGGAACATTTTCAAAACCATGACGGTGGCCACCACGGCGGGGATCGCGGCACTGAATCAGTTGGTCCAGAATCCCAACGGCTTCTACGAAAACCTCCACACCACGGTGAATGCAGGTGGAGCCATGCGGGCGCAACTCGCCTCTGCCGCCGCAAAACCGGTGATCACTGGCTTGGCCGCGGCTTCTTCAACCATCACCACCGCTGCCCCAGGATCCATTGTGTCGATCTACGGGACCGACCTCGCCGCTTACGCCTCGGACTTGACCGGATTTCCCGTCGATTTTCCGGCGTTGGTGACCTCGATGAACGGCGTCACGGCGACCGTCGCGGGCGTGAAAGCCCCGTTCTATTACGTGGCCCCGGGGCTGCTGAACGTACAGGTCCCCTTTGAAGTGGCCGCGGGCTCGCAGCCGGTCATCGTGACCACGCCGGCTGGCGCCTCTCCGGCCCAGAACCTGACCGTCGCGGGCGTTGCGCCCAGTATCTTCATCATCGATCTGGCGACCAGTCTGGGCGCAATCGTCAAGAGCAGCGATTTTTCCCTGGTCACTTCCAGCAACAAGGTGAGTGCTGGCGATACGATCGTGATCTACGCGACGGGCTTAGGCCAGACGACGCCAGCGGCGTTAACCGGCGTCCGCGTGGTACCGCCCCCCGGCGGCTTCAACAACACCAGCACCGTGAGCGTGACCATTGGGGGCCAGACCGCAACCCCGGTCTCTTCGGTGTTGGTTCCGGGTTACGTAAGCCTGTACCAGACAGCGGTGGTCGTGCCGAGCGGCGTGAGCGGGAATTCGCCAGTGGTCCTCAAGTCCGGCACCGCTTCTTCGAACACTGTGACCCTCGCAGTCCAGTAGGCCGAACGTGGCCGGGGCAGTCTCAGATTACCGACGCGACCCCGCCCTAACGGGCGGGGCTGAAGTTTCTACAATTCCGAACAGAACCCCGCCCTGACGGGCAGGGCTTGCCGGGGTGTTGCGGATGCACGACAAGCCCCGCTCGTCAGGGCGGGGTTCTACTTCAGAAAATGTAGAAACGCCGTTGGATCTGGGACAGGAGCCGCGAACGCAGTGCTATGGTGGATGGCATGCGCGTGTTCGTCGCTGGCGCTACAGGCGCCGTCGGGTTCGAGTTCGTGCGTCTCGCCAAGGCGGCGGGCTGCTTCATACACACGCTTTCCCGCTCGCCCGAAAATGCCCGCAAGCTTGCGGGCCTTGCCGACCAAGTGGAGGTTCAAGACGTCTACGCCGGCATCCCCAGCTTGAAGGGAATCGATACCGTGGTCTCCTCGCTGGGCGCTCCAGTGACCGTGGAGAGCCGGGAACGACGGCCCTATCGAGAGGTTGACCTGCACGGAAACAAGAAAATTCTCGAGGCGGCGAAGGCAGCGGGTGTCAAGCGCTTCCTGTACGTCTCCGCTCACCTCGAGGCCGGTTACCGCCACACCGCTTACATTCGCGCACACGAAGAGTTTGTGGACGTCCTGCGCCGGTCCGGACTCGACTACTCCGTGATTCGCCCCACTGGTATTTTTGCCGCCCTTGATGATTTCGTCCACCTGGCCCGTAAGGGTCTAACGACCGTTATCGGAGACGGCCGGGCTCGTACGAATCCCGTACATCAGACGGACGTGGCCGGCCAGTTGCTTGAGCACCTCGCCTCCGGTCCGGACGAGCTGTCTGTCGGCGGCCCCGAGACTTTTACGCGACGCGAGATTGCCGAACTGGCGTTCACTGTTCTTGGTAAGCGTCCCCGTGTGATCCGCGTGCCCGCGGTCGCCTTCCAGCTCGGCGCTAGAATCGTGGGGCTTGCAAATCCCCGCCTGGGCGAGTTGTTTGAGTTTGTTGCCGCCGTCAGCATCACGGACGGTGTGGCCCCATCCGTTGGCCGGCTTCGCCTCGAAGATCATTTTCGAAAGATCTCGGCCTGAGACGCACCCGGAAGTTATCCCCTTGATCGGGAACCGGCCGTGAATTCTACTTGTGCACCGCAATTTCCGTCACTGCGCCCCACACGAACTGGACGAATGGATAAAGTGACGATTCCGCCAGCCGCTCCACATCGCCGTGGGCGCCGAAGTTCGTTGTGTCCTCGGTCGTACCGCCGGGGCCAACGCCATACGACTGAATTCCTTTGGCCCGGAGTTGCGCCTGGTCACTCGCCCCGGTGGACATAGACGGTATCAGGGCAGATCCAGGATAGACTCGCTTGCTCACTTGATCCAGCACCCTGTACATCTCAGTATCCAGCCGCGATGCTGGAGAGGGAGGCCTGGAGGGGGGAATGGGCACGATCTTGACCGCGGGATCATTTATGATCTTCTGCATCTCGGCATAAAACTTCGCGATGTCCTCGCCGGGTAAGGCGCGAATATCGAGCGTCGCTTCCGCTTCCGAAGGGATCACATTGGCGCCCACGCCGGCTTTCAACATGGTCGGGACTACGGAAGTCCGTAACATCGAGTAGTGACGGGGGTCGTTTTCGGCCAGATAGCGTTGCGCCGCGGCCGATCGGCGCGGGTCCAGGAGAGCCGTGTAACGAGCTGCTTCCTCCGGCGGCGAGACGGCT
>JBGPHB010000584.1:0-4344 GCA_041484155.1 Bryobacteraceae bacterium | reverse complement strand
TGATCCGCGCCCAGGAAATGGCGCGCTACGTCGAAGACGGGGTACTCGACGCGGGCCTCACCGGCCGCGATTGGGTGGAAGAGGGCGAGTCGAAGGTCCACACCGTCGCCGACCTCATCTACGCCAAACAGAGCTTCGGCAAAGTCCGCTGGGTGCTGGCGGTCCCTGAAGGATCGCAATTCCAGTCGCTAAAAGACCTGGAAGGCAAGATCATCGCGACTGAACTAGTGTCGGCCACCAAACGCTACTTGGCGGCAAATGGGGTCAAGGCCAAAGTCGAGTTCAGTTGGGGCGCGACGGAAGTGAAGCCGCCGGAACTCGCCGACGCGATCGTCGAAGTGACGGAAACCGGCTCCTCGCTCCGCGCCAATAAGCTACGCATCATCGAAACCGTCCTCGAATCCAACACCCAATTAATCGCCAATCTCGATTCCTGGCAGGACCCGGCCAAGCGCCGCAAGCTGGAAGATATGAAGATGCTGCTCGAGGGCGCGATCAATGCCATGAGCAAGGTTGGCCTGATGCTGAACGTGGAGAAGAAGAACCTGCAAGCCGTGCTCGCAGTGCTGCCGGCGCTGAAGAATCCGACCATTTCGCATCTCAGCGATGAAAACTGGCTCGCGGTGAACACCATCCTGGAGGAATCCACGGTGCGCTCGATTCTGCCGCGTCTCAAGGAGGCGGGAGCCCAGGGAATCGTCGAATATCCGCTGAACAAGATTGTGATGTGATGATCAGGATCCTCAATTACAGCGAAGCGCAAGCGTTGGTCGCGCGTAAGACCGTCCGCCTGGAGGACGCCGAGCGCGTGGTGGCGCCAATCTTAGCCGACGTGCGCGCGCGCGGCGACGTAGCTCTGCTCGAATACGCCCGCAAATTCGACGGGTTCGAGGGCGCGAGTGTGCGGATTCCAGTGGCGGGCGCCTTGACGCCAGAGTTTGAGTCCGCGGTGGCGGTGGCCGCGAAAAACATCCGCGAGTACGCGCAGACCCGGCTCCCGCGCGAGAGAAGTACCGAGTCTTTAGACGGCCGGCGCCTCGGAGAGATCGTACGGCCGCTGGATTCGATGGGCGCCTACATCCCAGCCGGACGCTACCCGTTGCCGTCGACCCTGTTGATGACCGTCATTCCCGCGCAGGTTGCCGGAGTCGCTACGACGTGCGTCGCCTGCCCCAATCCCACACAGGAAATCCTCGGCCTGGCGGCGTGGCTCGGTGTGACTCATCTGTTCCGCATGGGCGGCGCGCAGGCGATCGCCGCGCTGGCCTATGGAACCGAGACCGTGCCGAAGGTGGATCGGATCGTCGGTCCGGGAAACATATACGTCGCCGCAGCGAAGAAGCTGATCGCGGGCGAGGCGGGTATAGACTTCGTCGCCGGTCCCACCGAGATCGTGATCATTGCCGCCGAAGGCAATCCGCGCTGGATCGCCGCCGATATGCTGGCGCAGGCCGAGCACGATGTGGACGCGTCGTCAATCCTGCTGACCACATCGCGTGCCCTAGCGGAATCCGTCGCCGAGGAAATCGAGCGGCAGCTTACGACTCTACCCACCGCGACGGTTGCGCGCGCGTCGATTGCGTCGAACGGCGCCATCGTGGTGGTCGACTCACTGGATCGTGCCGTGGAATTCTCGAACGCTCTTGCCCCGGAGCACCTCAGCTTGCACGATTCGAGCCTGCTTTCGGGAGTCAAACACGCCGGAAGCATATTTCTGGGTCCGTGGAGCCCGGAGGCTGCCGGCGACTATGCTTCAGGCCCGAATCACGTGCTGCCGACCTCGGGCGCCGCCCGGTTGCGCGGAGGTCTCTCGGCGGCGGATTTTGTGAAGGTGATTTCGTTCCAGGAGCTGACGCCTGCCGGACTGGCGAAGCTTACGCCGGCGATTGCCACACTGGCGCGCGCCGAAGGCCTCGAAGCGCACGCTCGTTCGGCGGAGGTGCGTTCTGCCTAGCGTCCGCGAAGCGATCCGAAAGATGGCGCCTTACTCGCCGCCCACGGGAGGCCGCGCCGAAAAGCTGCGCCTCGATTTTAATGAGAATACCGTCGGTTGTTCGCCCCGCGTGATCGAGTTTCTCAACAAGCGCCTCACCGCCAGCCAGCTTTCGGTGTACCCGGAGTACGCCGACGCGATTCAGGAGCTCGCGGCTTTCTTCAATGTGTCAACCGATGAATTTACGTTGACGAACGGCACGGATGAGGCCATTCAGGTGCTGGTCAATACCTACGTCGACGATCAGAACGATGTAGTGCTCCTGAAGCCGTCTTACGCGATGTACCGTTTCTATGCGGAGGTTGCGGGGGCGTCCATTCGGGAAGTGGAGTATCACCCCGAGGACCTCTCCTTCCCGCTCCAGGAGCTACTCGACGCGTTGCGGCCCGAGACTACTGCCGTCTTGATCGCGAATCCCAACAATCCGACCGGGACCGGTGTGGGCCCGCGAGGCTTGCGCAAGATTCTGGAGGCCGCCTCAAAGGCGGCGGTGCTCGTCGACGAAGCGTACTTTGAGTTTTCCGGCGTCACGGTGCTCGGCTGGCTTCGGGAATTCCCGAATCTGTTTGTCAGCCGGACATTTTCGAAGGTCTACGGAATGGCGGCGATGCGCTGCGGGTGCCTGTTCTCGGGGGCCGAGAATGTACGATGGCTGCGAAAGGCGCAGTCGCCGTACAGTGTGAACACCCTAGCGGCGCTCGCGGCGCGAGCGGCGATTCAGGATCGCGAGTATGTCGCCAACTACGTGTCCGAAGTGTTGGCGGCGCGGGAGCTGGTGTGTGAGGGACTCCGCAAGCTGGGCATCCCGTTCTTTCCGAGCCAGGCGAACTTCGTCTTGTTCCAGACAGGCGACCGAGCGATTCCCATTCGCGACGCCCTGCGCGAGCGCGGCGTGCTGGTGCGAGACCGCAGTTACGAAATCCCCGGCTGTGTGCGCGTCACCATCGGTACCCGCGCTCAGGTCGCGCGATTCCTCGAGGAAATGGAGAAGTTGTGGACGCGTTGATCGTGTTCGACATGGACGGCGTGCTGACGGAGGTCTCCGAATCCTATCGCGAGGCGATTGTCCAGACGGTTGGCCATTTCACCGGCCGCCAAATCACGCGCGATCTGATCCAGGACTATAAGAACCGTGGCGGCTGGAACAACGACTGGGCACTGTCGCAACAGATCGCGTCGGACTTGGGAGTGGAAGTCGACTACGGTAAGGTGGTCGACCACTTTAATGAAATCTTCATTGGCCGCAATGGCGACGGGCTGATCCAGCGTGAGAGTTGGTTTCCGCATCCGGGACTGCTAGAGCGCCTGGCGAAGCGATCCGGCCTCGCGATCTTCACCGGCCGTCTGCGTTATGAGGCGGACATCTCACTGCGCCGCTTCTGCAACGGCTTGAGCTTCGATCCCATCATCTGCGCCGACGACGTGACCGCCGGCAAACCCGCGCCGGACGGGTTGTTCGCGATCCAGCGCATGAAGCCGGGGCGCAAACTCGCATTCGTCGGCGACACCGTGGACGACGCCCGCTCGGCCAGCGCCGCCGGCGTGCCGTTCATCGGAATCGTCGCCCAAAGTCATTCGCGGAGGGAAGAATTGACCCGCTTGTTCGAGCAGGAGCGCGCGGTGGCGATTCTCGAAAACGTCAACCAGATCGAGGAGGCGCTATGAGGAGGGCCACGATCGAGCGCAATACCAAGGAAACCCGAATTCGGGGGAGCCTCAAGATCGAAGGCCGGGGTTCGTACGAAATCTCCACTGGGATCCGGTTCCTCGACCATATGTTGGAACTCTTCGCCAAGCACGGCGGCTTCGATCTGAAGTTGCACGCCGCGGGTGACCTGGACGTCGACCAACACCACACGGTGGAGGACGTGGGAATCGTCCTGGGCGAGTTGTTTGTGACCGCCCTGGGCGACCGGCGCGGCATCAATCGTGCGGGCTACTTCGTCCTGCCCATGGATGAAACGCTGGCGGTGGTCGCGCTCGACCTGGGAGGCAGGCCGGCGCTGGTCTACAAGGACCTGGTGAAGGTACGGCTGGTGGGCGATTTGCAGACGGAACTGCTCGAGGATTTCTTCGGGGGGTTCGTCAATCATTGCTGCGCGAACTTGCACGCGAAAGTGCTTTACGGCCGCTCCAACCATCACAAGATCGAGGCGATCTTCAAGTGTTTTGCCCGGGCCCTGAAGTATGCGTGTTCCAAAGATCGCAGTCTACGCGGCCAGTTGCCGTCCACTAAGGGCTTGCTGTGATTTCGATCTTCGACTACGGCGCCGGAAACCTCCGTTCCGTCCAGAATACGCTCGGAGCTATCGGCGCTTCCTACGAATTGGTCCGCGATTCGACAGGACTGC
>JBGPHB010000583.1:0-4349 GCA_041484155.1 Bryobacteraceae bacterium | reverse complement strand
GTCACCATATGACTAATACTAGCTCCGCCAAGAACAACGGACCCAAGCTTCAACGAATCTGGCGGCAGCAAATTCCACCGCGGCGGACAAATTCCAGCCTGAGCCGCCTGATACGGGGTGAGCGCAGGAGCTTCGAGCACTCCGCGGGAGACATCTCCACCTGCAAGTTCCATTTTTCCTATCTCGCTATTCCGGCTTGATCTAGACTCGGCTTTGAACGAAAATGGAGAATCTATGAATATCGCCGACTCCCTACTCCGCGAACTTGAGCGTGAAGCCAAAACGACGCGCCGCGTGCTGGAACGCGTGCCACCAGACAAGTTGAGCTGGAAACCGCACGAAAAGTCGATGTCGCTGGGAAAACTGGCGCAGCATGTTGCGTCGACGCCGGGCGCGATCGCGCGGAGCGCGGTCCCCGATTCCTATCCTGTCGAGAACTTCCAGCAGGACCCGGATCCCGCCACTATCGAAGAGATCTTGCAGGCCCACGAAGCCAGCATGCAGGCGGCCAAGTCGATCCTTGCGGCGTTGGATGAAGCGCGAGCAGCGGCGTCCTGGTCGATGACGGCGGGCGGCAAACCGATGCTTACCATGCCCCGGATCGAATGGATCCGCATCTTCATGCTGAACCACTGGTATCATCATCGCGGCCAACTGTCCGTGTATCTGCGAGAGTTGAATGTGCCGGTGCCGGCGATGTACGGACCTAGCGCGGATGAAAACCCCACATAAGACCGGCTATACTTATATTGGATGCAATACTTCGTTCGCATGATGGAGCGGCACAAGGAGAACCGGCTCAGGGGCTCCCAGGTAGTTGAGCGGCGTTTCTATCCGGAGCTGGCGTGTTCCGGGCTCAACAAGGCTATTGCCGAAGCAAGACGAACGGTGCTGGAATCCGACCGGGCCATCATGCTGCAAGCCGACGCCTGTTCTAGGAATCGGAACCAGGTGCGGACTCAGTACCGTTGCTGGATCGATGAACGCGGCGCGTTCAACGAACTAGCGCTCGCATAGCTTTAGGGATCGGTGATGGCGCCGCCCATCATCAACACCTCGCCGTCGGGCCGCTTCGCGCTCACCCACATGCCGCCCTTGTCGCCGTCTTTCATCGGGCGGATCGTAATGGTCAGCTTGTCGCCGGGCTTGAGAGTCGTTCTGGTCCAACCTCGCCGGGCCAGGTAATTGGGGCTCATGCCTTCCACACCCCAGGTGTCTACGCCGCCCTGGTCGTTTGGCACGTCGATCCAAACCCAGGTATGAGGATTGGTGTAGTCGAATTTCTTGATCGTCCCGGAGATGACTTTTTGCGCCGACGTGTCAAAAGCCGCTGCCGAATGGTGCGCCAACGCCAGGCTGGTTCCGGCTGCAACCAGGCTCGCGATGATGATGCCGTTTTTCATAAGATGCTTTCTCCTACTTCGTGGAAGCGTTCGGGTTGGCCAGGTTGATTCCCGCCTTGCCCTTTTCGTCGACGAAATTGCGATTGTTCTCCTCGCAGATGTACTCGGCGATGGTCCAATTGCGATGCCGCTTAAAAGTCCTGGCGCCCATTGAGTAAGGCATGGTCAAGGCTTCGGGGTCGCGAATGGTGGTCTCGATGGTAAGTGTGTCTGCATCGGTCAGCTTGAAGCGCTCGACGATCCGCATCTTGTCGCTGTAAGGAAATGAAATCCCGCGCGGGACTTGCTGAAAGCCCACCGTTTCCACGACCAGCGAATCACCCTCCCAGCGTCCGACGGAAGTTCCATAGAAGCTCGGGTCCGGGTCTTCAGGCAGCTTGCGCCCGTCGGTATAAATATGACGTACCTGCATATACGCCTCGCTCACGATGGTCACCTTGCCCGGCGTTAGCAGGATCTCTATCGGATAAGGCTGGCCCATGATGGCCGGAAGGCCCGGAGGCAAACAGTTAGCCGTGGGGTTGTCCTCGGCTTTCTTCGCCTGGCTTGCCAGAGCCTTGGCTTTGGCGGCGTACTCAGGCGTAAGCGACGGCGCCGCGGGAGCCCCGGCAGCGCGAGCGCCTCGTCCGCCTCCAAAAACAGTCTCCCAGACACCGTCGAAGTCCGGAAGTTTAGCGAGCGCGGACCAATCCGCCGCGGTCGGCGCCGGGCGCGTGACCTTCTGGGCGACGGCGACCGGACCCAAGGCCAGCGAGGTTGCGAGGAATCCGAAGAAGATCTGGCGTGTGCGCTCCATAGTATTTGACCCGCTCTCCATGGATTTCCAACGGCCGTCGAAGATCTCCTTCGATTTTAGACGATTCGTCGACGATCGGCAAACAAACCACAGACTCGGCGGGCGGTGTTTGAGCACTCATTTCTTTAGCACCGCGGACCAGTTCAGGACTTCGGTGAGCTCTTCGTCCGCGCTGCGGATCACGGGCATCGCAAACAGAAAACGCTTCCCGTCGGCGGTTACATCCGCGAGCGTGCCCGGGTTCTGCGATGTGCGGATGAAAACTGGTGGCACTTGGAATAGGGGCGTCGGCGCTGCCGTGCCAAATGACGAGGATGGGCTGACCTCCACCGACATAACGCTTCCGTCGGAAGCCAGGTAGAACAGCTCTTTACTGTCGCCCCGCCACCGGGGCATGCCCAGTGCGCCCCTCGAGACCATCCACTTGCCGCCGCTCAGCGAGCCTGAGACGGAATCAAACGCTTGAACATAGATCTCATTCCTGCCGGACTCGTTCGACATGTAGACCACCCAGCGGCCGTCGGGAGAGATGTGACCCGCCAATTGATTAGACTCACCACCGACCAGCAGCTTTGGTTTTCGCTCGCCCGTCAAGGGCAACAGCCACACATCCGTGTCTGTCCTGCCAGGCGCTGGAGCTTGGAAGAGCAGGTAGCGTCCGTCTTTGGACCAGTCGCTCAGGCCCCCCACCTGGTTCGACTCGATCAGCAACTCTTCCGCTCCCGAGCCGTCAGAGGCCCTCTGGTACAGAGCCAGCTTGCCCCCACGCCTGGCAACGAACGCGATCTTGCTGCGGTCTGGCGACCAAATCGGCTGGGTCTCCTGACCGGGGTCGAAGGTGAAACGCGTTCTGGTACCTTGCGACAGATCGTGGACCCAGATGTCCACATTGTCGGCGCCGGGCTCGTACTGGCTGATGGCAGCGCGACTGCCATCGCTCGCGACCGCTACGACGTTAAAGCGGCCGGGTTCGCCGACTGTGGCCAAGACCTTCCCTTGCCGGTCCAGCCAGGTGAGTGCCAGGTCCGGGCTGGCAACAGCCTTGTAGACGAGGACGTTCGCCGATGCGGAGAAAAGCCCGATGGCGAAGTTTTCATAAATCCCTACGTTTTCCACGACCCGCGCCGGTTCTCCCGCGAGTTCCATTTTTGCGAGGTCGAAGGGTTGCGCGAGCAGTGCACTGTTACGCAGGAACAGTAAGTGTCCAGCGCTATAGACCGCGCCCAGCGGGCTGGCAAGCAACTGTTTCGAGTTCTGGTCTTGCGGCTTGATTTCCAAAGACGCCACGAAAAGGCCGCTGTTTCCAACCGGGTCTGTAAGCCGCGTATAAAGAAAATGCTTCCCGTCCGGCAAGAATGTTGGATGCAGGTGATAAGTTTCCTTGCGCGAGGAATCCACTTTGGTTACTTCGGACACGGACCCGCCGTTCGCTGAGACCTGGATCACGCCCGTTCGAGTTCCGATAATGATCACGCCGTCGCGGCTCCAGGAGCCGTCCAGCGTATTCAATCCTTTTAGCTCGGAAATGAGTTGGGGCGGGCCGCCGGCGACTTCGACCTTCTTGAGTTTGGCGCCGTCATCGAAGGCAAGGAAGCGGCTGTCGGGCGACCAAAACGGCGGAGCTGGATTCCGGTTGTCCAACTGCACATCCGGCAATGGCCGCGCATCGAGTGAATCCAAAGCGCGAATCCACAGATGCGGCGCGCCGTCGGCGCCGATGGCGAAGAAAGCCACCTTTCGGCCATCTGGCGAAACTGCGGACGCTCCGGAAGCGGAGAGGACCGTTTTCGGCGGCAGCGAGATCCGGAACTGAACCTGCTCCGCCACGGGCGGCTGTTCGCGGAAATGCACGATGGAAATGACCAGCGTAGAGATCAAGAGGACCGCCGCGATTCCCGGCCACAACCACTGCACGCGTTTCGCGGCGGGGAGAGAAGGCAACGGGGCAGAGTCGAGCAGCGCCATGGCGTCGCCGATGTCGCGGAGGCGCCTCCGAGGTTCTTTTTCAAGACACCGGCGCAACAACGGCTGAACCTTCAGCGGCGCGAGACTCCAGTCCGGCTCCTTGGTCAAGACGGCGGCCAAGCTGTCGGAGAGCGTTTCCCCTTCGAACACCGGTTGGCCGGTGACCATCTCATAGAGAACCACGC
>JBGPHB010000582.1:0-4350 GCA_041484155.1 Bryobacteraceae bacterium | reverse complement strand
TTCCAAAATAGCGACGCTACCAGCCCAGTCGCGAAGGTCGCCGCCGTGCCGATCAGGACGTACCAGGTGAATGCGATCGGCGTTGCGAACTTGATGTAGAGCATCAGCGCCAGACCCGCGGACATGCCCCACATGGCGGCCTTTTCCCCCACGCGGCGCGTCAGTAATCCGAGCAGGAACACGCCCAACAACGAGCCGTAAAGAATCGACGCGATCGAGAGACCGGCCTGCAGCACGCTACCCCAATTCCGCGCCAGAAGCGCTACACCATATAGGACGATGCCCCATGCGAGGGTGGCGTACCTGGCCAACCCGAGCCAACGTGCGTCTTCAGGACCGCTCCCTAACGGTCGCGGCTCGGCAACACTGGTTTCCGAGCCGCGACCGTCAGGGAGCGGTCTTAAGAAATCCATCACGGTAGTGGAAGCCAAAGAATTCAGCGCCGCGCTCAGATTCGACATCGCCGCGGCGAGAATCGCCGCGATGACCAGTCCCGCGACCCCCACCGGGAGATGTTCCCACACGAACAGCGGGTAGATTTTGTCAAGCGAGTCCGGCGGTTTCCAATGCTGGTCGGAATACAAAACATAGAGACACACGCCGATCACCAGGAACAGAGTGAATTGGATCAGGATCACGATCCAGCTTGCGAACAGCGCAACCCGGCTTTGGCTTTCGCTGCGCGCGGCCAGCAGACGCTGCACCATCAACTGCTCGGTCCCATGGCTGGCCGTGGTCAGGAAACAGCCGCCGATGACGCCGGCCCAGAAGCTGTAGGTCCGCGTGAAAAACTGCGCCGGCGGGCCCAACCTGAAATCGAGCACCTGCAGCTTGCCCAGCGGTTCGGCGATCGCTGCCACATGCCCCCATCCGCCTGGAATTTCGTGCAGGATGACGAATAGACTCAACCCGGCGCCGGCGACGTACAGGAACATCTGGACCACGTCGGTCCAGATCACCGCGGTCATGCCGCCTTCGTAGGTGTAGAACAGCGTGAGGCAGAGGATGACTAGGATCGAACTTTTCTCCCCGGCGCCGAGAACGATGGAGACGACCAGCGAAATCGCCACCACGCGCACGCCCTCGGCCAGCGCCCGCAGCAGCAAGAACGTTCCCGCGGTGAGGCGGCGGATACGGCCGCCGAAACGCACCCGCATCAGCTCGTAGGCGGTGTACATTTCGCCGCGAAAATACGCCGGCAGAAACAGCGTCGCGATCACGATGCGCGCCAGCAGGTATCCGAAGACCAGTTGAAGGAACCCAAAGTTGCCTTGAAAGGACAGCGCGGGCGTGCCAATCACGGTGAGCGTGCTGGTCTCCGCCGAAACGATGGACAGGGCGATCGCCCACCAGGGCGCATGCTTGCCACCGAGAAAGTAGTCCTTAAGAGTGTGCTGGGAACGTCTGAATCGGGCCCCGAACCAGGTGATGCCGATCAGATAAAGGACGATGACGGCTAGGTCGATCCAGCGCATGCAGTACAACGACAGGATACTGGTTTACAAAAAGCCGGGACAGTACACTCAATTTCGCCGGCCGCAATTCCTCTGATCCCGATATGCTCGGACGGCGAAATTGAGTGTACTGTCCCGGTTTTTGCTCCGGGAACAAAACCCGCGCGGTTGGCGTCTAACGGCGCCGGGGAGAAGGGTTTGGGTGTAGGCTGAAATCGATGGCATGCGATCTGGGTGAGGCGCTTGCGAGTCTGAGCCGGCTTCGGCTATACTCCCCAAAGTACCAACAGCTTGGCTTATAGATTCTCAACGAGCGCGTGGAGGTTCGCGGTGCGGTTCAAATCGAGCGCGATGGGAGCCATGATTCTAACGCTGCTGGTGTCCGGACTCGCGGCCCAGGAGAAAAAGAAGGAGTGGAAAGAGCGGGCCGAGTACGACTTGTACGAGGCGATCACCAAGACCACGGATCCCAATGCCTGGTTGTCCACGCTCGACAAGTGGAGGGCGCAATACCCGCAGAGCGACTATGCCGATGTTCGCCGCCAGATGTATCTGGCCACCTACCGCCAGCTAAATCGCCCGCGTGAGGCCTTCGATAGTTCGCTGGAGGTCCTAAAAGACAACCCGAACAGTCTGGTGGCGGTGTCGGCGATCGTCGGCTACGTCTATCAATTGGTTCCTCCGAACCAGACCCAGTTGACGCCTCAAATGTCCGCGGATCTGGAGGCTGCCGAAAAGGCCGCGACACACATCCTCAATAATCTGGATGCGATCTATTCCAAGGACAACCGGCCCCCGGATATGACCGACGACGCCGCCAGCAAGGCCAAACCGGACTTGAAAGTGTTCGCGCAGAAAACCGTGGGTTATAGCGCCCTGGAGCGTAAGGAAAATGAGAAAGCTCAAATCGAACTAACCAAGGCGCTCCAGCTCGACCCCAATCAGGGGCAAGTTTCCTTTTGGCTCGCCGGCGCGCTTCTAGCGCAGAACAAGACCAAACCTGAGTTGCAGGCGGTGGCGCTTTATGACTATGCCCGCGCGGCCGTCTACGAGGGCCCCGGCAGCCTTCCTGCCACCGACCGAAAACAGGTCCAGGAGTATTTGAATCGTATTTATGTGCAGTATCACGGCTCCAACGAGGGACTGGATAAGTTGCTTGCTGCCGCCAGAACCAGCGCGCTGCCCCCGGCGGGCTTCGCGATCCCCAGTAAGTCCGAAATCGAAAAGAAGCGCGCCGAAGCGGAAGAAGCCGCTGCCAGGGCCAATCCGATGTTGGCGCTGTGGAAGAGTATCAAAGTGGAGCTGACCAGCGACAACGGTTCACCCTACTTCGATGCCAATATGAAGGACGCGGCGCTCCCGGGCGGTGTCAATGGCGTCGCCAGGTTTAGAGGTAAGCTGGTTTCCATGGCGCCGGCCGTACGGCCCAAGGAATTGGTACTGGCGATCGAGAATCCGTCGTTTGCGGATGTAACATTGAAGCTGGACTCAGCGTTGCCGGGCAAGATGGACGCGGGTGAAGAAATCGAGTTCGAAGGCGTCGCGAGAAGTTATACTAAGGAACCGTTCATGGTGACGTTTGACGCGGAGAAGGCCAAGATCATTGGCTGGACCGGCAAGAACGAAGTAACCAAAAAGAGTGGCGGGCAGAAAAAGAAGTCGTCCTGAATTTTCCGTAGCGGAGGTTCGCGTGGTCCTTTCAAGAACTAGAAACGTAACTTTGGCGCTGGCCGCCTTCCTGGCGTACGGCGTCGCGCAAGATGCTAAGCCGCAGAAGCAGGCTAAGGATCAGGCCGAGGCCGATCTGATCAATTCGATCCCCAAGGCGACTGCCCCCGCGGAGCAGCTCAAGCTTCTGGATCAGTGGACCAAGAGTTATCCGCAGACTGAGTTCGGGCCCGAGCGGTTGCAGCAATACCTCATTGTCTACCAGGCGCTCAATCGTCCGCGGGACGCGTTCAACACCGCGACAGACATCTTGAAGACCGACCCGAACTATTTCGAGGGCTTGCGCGCCATACTCGCCGGCGCCTACATCCCTATGGCTTCGGCCGCCGAACTGGAAGGCGCGGAAAAGGTTGCCAACCGAATGCTGACGGATTCGAACACGGTCTTTGCGGACGCGAACAAGCCAGCTGGCTATACCGCCGCTCAGTGGGCGGCGGTCCAACCAGCGATGAAGATTTTCGCCCAAAGGACGATTGGTTCAATCTACCTGATCCGCAAGGACAACCCGCGGGCCGAGGTGGAACTGACCAAGGCGCTCCAGATGGATCCGACTCAGGCGCAGATTTCACAGATGCTCGGTTCCGCGATTCTCGCTCAGAACAAGACCAGCCCTCTCAAACAGCCGCTAGCGATCTTTCAATATGCACGCGCAGCCTCCTACACCGGGCCGGGCAGCCTCGACGCAGAAAATCGACAAAAGCTCTTGGCGTTCGTGACCAGAGCCTATGAGACCTATCATGGGTCGAAGGACGGATTGGATCAGGCGCTGGAATTGGCGAAGACGAACGCGCTTCCGCCGCCGGACTTCGCGATCAAAGATATCGCCGCGATCGCGGCGGAGAAGGCCGCGGCCCAGGCCGCCATCGATGCAGCCAACCCGATGCTGGCGTTCTGGCGGACGATCAAGACCGGTCTAACTGGAGACGGCGCTGACGGTTTCTGGGGCGGTCTGATGGGGACTGGGATCCCCGGCAGCAACGTTCCTGGCGGCAAGTTCAAGGGTAAGATCATTTCGATGACTCCAGAACTGCGCCCGAAGGAGCTCGTGCTGGCGGTTGAAAAACCCGATGTCGGCGACGTAACCCTGAAAATCAGCGATGGGCCGCTGCCTGGAAAAATGGAAGCGGGCAGCGAGCTCGATTTCGAGGGTACGGCCATGGCCTATACC
>JBGPHB010000581.1:0-4355 GCA_041484155.1 Bryobacteraceae bacterium | reverse complement strand
CGCTCTTTTAAACCGGCTGGACCGTGGCGTCGTCTACGCACCAGACAAGGCCCAGCGCGCAAAAGAGAACTTTTTCAAAGAGTCGTCCCTCGCGGCACTGCGAGAGATGGCCCTTCGCCAAACCGCGCACGAAGTAGATATCCGGCAAGGCGGTGAAGGCAATGGGCAGACGCCGTTGCCACCTGAGGACGAAGCCAAAGAGCGCATCCTGATTCACATTACCGAAGCACCCACCACGGCAGCCCTCATCCGCCGGGGCCGCCGAGTGGCCGACTACCTGAATGCAGATTGCTTCGCCGTGTGTGTGCTGCCCGGTCCTGGAATTGAATCTCTGCCGCCAAGGATGAGGAGTGCTTTGGAGCAGCACCTCGACTTCTCCCGCAAGCTCCACATCGAGACTCGGATTCTAGAAGGCGAGGATGAAGCGCGGGCACTTGTTGACTTCGCGCGGAGAAACGCGGTGACGCAGATCTTCGTTGCCAAGCCACCTCGACCGGGGTTTCCATTCCTAAGCAAGCGGCAACTGGCCATGCGAGTTGTCAGGCTCGCCAGGAATATGCAGGTCACCGTAGTTGCCGACCGGCGACTGCCCAAATAGCCCTGTTTGCTCTCGCAACTCCGCGGCGCGGTAAATCCCAACGGCGGTCTCGTGGCCGCGCCTTCCCCAACACCACCGGCCGGAGGCGATTTGCCGGAATGGTCACACCTTCGATCCGGTTTGACGACTCCACACTCCGGATCATCGCCCGCTCGCGCAAAACAGCCAGCACTTCGGGCTTTTGCCGGGTCCGGAAGTACTGCTTCCCCTTCGCCTCCATGCAAGCGGCAAGCAACCAACTCGTCCCTAACGGAAGGGACGTCTCCGTGAGATCGCGGATACGTACCGACGGGCATCATGCCGCCGGCAAATGTTCCCGCCCGACGAACCGAAGATGGATCGCAGCCAAGTGCTCGGATGCGCGTTTCTCGTCAAGGCGAAGTCGGTCCCGAGTGTGCGACGGCGCGCGCGTGACGCGCGTGACAAGATTCTTGACTCTTTTGGAAGTACAAAAGTATAATCGGCATGCCTGTCTTGAACGGTCTGTTGGGAGGTGTTGCCATGAATTGCTCCATTTGTGGAATCATCGTTATGCTATGCGCCCTGGGGCTCGTTTGTCTGCCTCAAGCAGATGCCCAGGTGCTCTACGGCTCCATCGTCGGCACAGTCGTGGACACATCCGGAAGTGTCGTTCCACTAGCTAACGCTAAGATCACCAACTCTTCGACAGGGCAATCACGCGAAGTGATGACGACCCAGGCGGGCACGTACGCCCTCATGGACGTGCTCCCCGGCAGTTACACCGTAACGATCTCCGCTCAGGGTTTCCGCGCGGCTCAAGTGACGAGCGTTTCAGTTACGATCAACACGGTCGTTCGAGTGGACGTGCAGTTGCAGGTCGGCGCCATAACGGACACGATCACCGTTGCGGGCGATGCAAGCACGATTCAGGCTGATAACGCCGATCTTCATGTCGCTCTGGGCGTGGCCGAGTTGACGCAGTTACCGTTGCCGGCATATCGGAATTTTCAGAGTCTGCTGAATCTCGTGCCCGGAGCGGCGCCCGCGGCCTATCAGAACGCAGTGGCCGGATCGCCCGGTCGATCCCTGGTCACAAACATCAACGGCACACCCAACTCGGCCAACAATTCGCGGCTGGACGGAGCCCAGAATATGAGAGCTTCCCTGCCGCACCAGAATCTGTACATTCCCCCGGCGGAATCCATCGAGACCGTCAACATCGCAACCAACAGCTTCGACGCCGAGCAAGGATTCGCGGGTGGCGCCGCCGTCAGCGTGATCTCGAAGAGCGGGACCAACCAATTTCATGGCGTCATCTTTGAACACCACACCGATAGCGGCCTGAAAGCGAGGTACTTCTTTGACGGCGCCAAAACGGCTAAGAACATCCTCAACACCTACGGCGGAACGTTCGGCGGTCCTATTCGGAGAAACAAGCTGTTCTTCTTCGGCAGTTGGGAGGGTATGAAGGAGCGTTCGAACTTCACGAAGATCACCACGGTTGCGACGGCAAGCCAACGAGCCGGGATCTTCACTGGGTTGGCGACGCAGTTGTACGATCCGCTCACCGGCAGCGCCGACGGCAGCGGGCGTACCCTGTTCCCTAATAATGTCATCCCCGCGGACCGCCACAGCGCGCCGGCGGTGAAAATGCAATCCGTGATCCCCTTACCCAACCTGGGCGGAACGTCCTCCAACTATTTCGCGTCGGCGCCGGTCAGCTTCAATCGTGACAACCTCGATTTCAAGGTCAACTGGAACCAGTCGGACAAGACTTCCCTGTGGGCAAAATACAGCATGATGAAAGCGTTGGTGCATGACGAGTTCAGTCTCGGGCCCGCCGGAGGGGCGGGCTTGGCCAATGGCGGCAGCGCAGGCACGGGAGACGTGAGGGTCCAGGTCGCGGCCATCGGCGGCGTTCATACGTTCACGCCGCATTTTGTGATGGACGGCACCATGTCCGTCAGTCGCGATCCACTCAGTCTGGTCGCTCCCGATTCGGGCGTCAACTATGGACTGGACACGCTCCGGATTCCAGGCACGAACGGGCCGGATATCCGCTCGAGCGGCATACCCATGTTCGTCGTCGGCGGCTATGAGACCTTTGGCAACTCGGAGACGTACATGCCAAAGTACCTCCGCAACACTTATTTCGCTTACTCACTAAACTTCAGCTCGACGAAGGGAAACCACGAGATGCGGTTCGGCGCTGACGTGGTGCGCCTTCGGGTGAGCGAATGGCATCCGGAACAGGGCGGCGGGCCGCGAGGCCAGTTCAATTTCGACGGATCGGTAACCGCGCTGAGAGGAGGCTCTTCGCCGAACCAATTTAACACCTGGGCGGCGTTCCTGTTAGGCCTTCCACAGAGCGTGGCCAAGAGCATTCAACCGGACGATTCCACTCCTCGGCAGTGGCTGGAGGGCTACTACTTCCGCGATCGCTGGCATGCCACTAGAAACCTCACGTTGACTCTCGGTACGAGATGGGAATACTACCCGGTGATGAGCTTCGCGCACTATGGGATGGTGCGCTATGACCTCGCCACCAATCGGGCATTGATCGGCGGCCGCGGTTCGACGCCGCAGGATGCGGGCGTTTCGACCAGCAAGAAGTTGTTCGCGCCGCGCTTCGGCCTTGCCTACCGGATGGGGCAGACCGGGGTTCTGCGGGCGGGCTACGGCATTAGCTACGACCCTCAAGGTCCGCTTTCCAATACCGGGCTTTACGCGTACCCCATCATGGTCAATCAAAGCTTCGCTGGAAGCAGCGCCTTCATTCCGTACGGCAGTCTCGAAAACGGTATTCCGCCGCTCGTTTATCCGGACCTGAGCTCCGGCAATATCCCCATGCCTCTCACGGCCACAACCTCGACGCTGGCCCCGGGGTTGTATTCACGCGGCTATATCCAGTCCTTCAACCTGGCGTTTCAACGGCAGTTGCCGGGAGGGTTCGTGGGGACCGCCGCCTATTCAGGCACACGGACGATACGGCAGAGCATTAACTACAACGCAAACGCGGCTCCGGTGGGTACCGGTAATACCGGCCGCCCACTAGCTGTCGCCATCGGCCGGGTCGTCGACACCACCGTATTCAGCCCGACTGCCACTGCGAACTACAACTCTCTTCAGGCTGAGCTGAATCGTCAATTCGCCGGCGGAGCGCTGGTGAAGGTATCCTACACCTGGTCGAAAGCCATTAACATGACGGATTCCACCACGGGTACTTTCCTGTTTAACTACCCGGCGTATGTAGCGCGCAACCGGGCCTTGGCCGGCTATGACCGTACAAATAATCTTCGAGTCGCGTGGGTGTCCGAACTGCCATTTGGGGCGGGAAAGCATTGGGCGAACGACAAGATCGGCAGGATGCTGCTTGGCGGCTGGCAGGTGAATGGCATCTTCAGCGCGTACAGCGGCACTCCTTTCACGGTAAGCGCGGCGGCTGGACCTCTTAACGCTCCGGGCAATTCTCAGACGGCCGATCAGGTGAAATCCGAAGTGTCCAAGCTGGGCGGCATAGGCGTAAATTCCCCCTATTTCGACCCGACTGCATTCGCGGCAGTCAGCCAGGCCCGGTTCGGCTCATCGGGCCGCAATGTCCTTCGCGGTCCAGGCCTGGTGAATCTGGACGCGTCGTTGTTCCGAAACTTCAATCTGACGGAGCGCGCCCATGTTCAATTCCGATTTGAGGCGTATAATGTTTCCAACACGCCCCACTTCAACAATCCCGGAGCGAATGTATCCACGGGCGGTTTCATGGCCATAACGAGTGGGCTGAGCAGAAGCAATAACGTGG
>JBGPHB010000580.1:0-4355 GCA_041484155.1 Bryobacteraceae bacterium | reverse complement strand
CTGCCCGGCGGCACGTAGTTGCTCAAATGTAAGCCGCCGGTACCAAATGGCCGAATCCGGGAGCCGTCGGGCGTCAGGTAGTACAGGAAGTTGTAGCCACCCTGATGGTAAGCCATCCCTTGCTCGGTAGCCTGGCCGTTGAACTTCAGTTGGGTACGATTGTACGCATACTGAAACTCGTGTCCGTAGCGTTTCCCTAAGTTGACTCCGAATCGGAACCCGAAACGGAAACCGTCGGTCAATTGGACATCGTCTTTCGTTCCGCCCAAGGTCTGGTCGGTTCCAAGCCCCGCGTTTGAGAGCAGGGACTGGCCCGCACTGAACCATAATTCACCGGTCTGAGCGCATGCGACGCCCGAAAACGCCAATGCGAAGATCGCAACCAGTTTTGTCATAACTGGTGAGATGCGCGGGGTTGCAGGACAGTTACATTGGGTAGTGGGGAGTGGGAAGTGGGTAGTCGGCGATCCTGCTCGGTTCGATTACATCCACTCCCCACTACCCACTCCCCACTACCCACTTCCCGCTTCCCAATTCGATTCTGCCTTCCAGGAACGTTACAGCGCGGCCGGCGATTCTTACGCGAGTGCCGCGATCTTCGCACCACAATTCGCCGCCACGCCGGGAGATCTGCCGCGCGTGGAGCTGGGTCTTGCCGAGGCGTTTCGACCAATAGGGAACCAAGGTACAATGCGCGGAGCCGGTCACGGGGTCTTCCGGAACGCCCTTGGCAGGCGCGAAAAAGCGCGAAACGAAATCGCAGTCGCGGCCCGGCGCGGTGACGATGAACGCGAAGCGGTCGATCGCCGAGAGCTTGTCCATGTGGGGTTGGAGTGCGCGGATCTGGTCCTCCGTCTCGAATACGCAAAGATAGTCGCGGGCGCCGAGCACTTGCTTGGGTTGGGCGCCCAGGGCGTCGTAAAGCCCGGGATCGATTGCGCATTCCGTTGGAGGCCGGGCAGGGAAGTCGAGTGCGTACAAATCACCGGACTTTTCCACGATCAGCGTGCCGCTTTTCGACTCGAACTCAACCCGTGAGCCGCCGGTTTCGCGGCGAACGTCGAGGATTACGTGCGCGGTCGCCAGCGTCGCGTGGCCGCACAGATCCACCTCGACCGCCGGTGTAAACCAGCGCAGATGATAGCGGCTGCCGTCCGGCACATAGAACGCGGTCTCGGACAAATTGTTTTCGGCGGCGATCGCCTGCAGCGTTTCATCGGCGAGCCAGCGTTCCAGCGGGCACACGGCAGCAGGGTTGCCGCGGAAGAGTTGACCGGTGAACGCGTCCACCTGGTACAGCGGAATCTGCATTCTTCCAATGTACTATTGCTATCGGGCGGCTCCGGCCAGCTGGCCGTAGCGGAGCGTAGTGTCGGGTTCCAGATTTGCGCCCATGCGGGCGGTGAAGGAAAACGTGCTGCCCTCGCCGGGCCGGCTCTCCACGCGAAGCTCTCCGCCCATCAACTCCACCAGCCGTTTACTGATCGAGAGCCCGAGGCCCGTGCCGCCGTAGCGGCGAGTGGTCGATCCGTCGGCCTGGCGGAAAGCCTCAAAAATGACTTTCTGCTGCGCTTCCGTCAAACCGATTCCGGAATCCGTAACGCTGAACCGGACCACCGCCTGATCCTTTTCGACGCTTTCGAGCGCGGCGTGCACTTTGACAAATCCCCGGGGCGTGAACTTGATGGCGTTGTTCACCAGATTCAACAGCACCTGACGAAGGCGGACTGGATCGCCGACCAGTGCGTAGGGCATGTCATCTGAAACCCCCCGCCGCAACTCCAGACCCTTGTTGCGCGCCAGCAATTCAAGGGTTTGTCCAATTTCTTCGACCAGTACGGCGATCGAAATCGGCGACTGGTCGAGCTCCAGCCGTCCGGCCTCGATCTTCGAAAAATCAAGAATGTCGTTCAGGATGTCGAGCAGCATGCCGGCTGAAATGCGCGCCGTGTCCAGGTATTCGCGCTGTTCGGCGTCGAGTGAGGTGTCCAGCACCACGTCCATCATGCCCATGATGCCGTTCATCGGCGTGCGGATCTCGTGGCTCATGTTCGCCAGGAACTCGCTCTTGAGACGGCTGGCATCCTCCGCGCGTTCCTTGGCCTCGGCGAGTTCGGTCGTGCGTTCCTTAACTTTGCTCTCCAGGTCCGTCAGAACGTCGGCGAGCTCTCGATTGAGCCGCCCTCGATCGGCGAGCGCGGCGTGCAACTCGCGATAGGATTCGTTGAGCCGTAGCGCCAGGCGGTCGAAGGCTTGCACCAGTTGAGCCAGCTCGAGTGGAGCGTTCTCCACGGGAGGCGCCGCTCGGGGCTCGCCCCCGTCTATCGCGAAGTTCCCGACATGCGTCGCCAGCGCCTCCACCGGCTTGGTCAGCATCGCGCTGAGCTTGCGTGCGCCTAGCGTAGAGACCAGCAGGCCAATCAACACCCAGCAAGCCGTGACCACGTAGTAGTTGGCGGATTCCGCCAGCACGACCGACAACGGCTGTGAGATGATCAGCGTCCATCCGGCATTGGTGCGGCCGAAGCCGGCGAGGCGGGGTTCATGCTTGGCCGGGCCTCGCGTTTGCAGTAGCCGGGACTCCTGAAAGAACCCTTCCCGGGAGGCTGCCTCCGAGGCGAGCAGCGACGATCCGCGCAAGGACTCCAGGGGTTTGAAGGGAGCTCCGGCGGAAGCGAAGACCACGAGATCATTCTGATCTACGATCAGAATTTCACTTTCCTTGAAGGCGGACAAACCTGCGCCCAGGTCCTTGAATTGGGACCAGGCCCACGACTCCGCCAGTACGGCGTGGATGCTGCCGTCCGCGTTCTTGACCGGCGCGGTGAGGGTGACGATCGGATTGAAACTGAGCATGCGGCCTCGCAACAAGTACGGTCCGAGGGGTTGTCCGGTGGCCAGCGTCTGCCGGAAATACTCACGGTCGGAAAGATTCAGGTGCATATCCAGAACACGCCGGCCGTCCGGCAAACTGCGAGGATCGCCGGCGATGAGGTGTCCCGATGGGTCGATGAACAGCACGCCGTCCAATATGGGGTAGATCTTTCGAAACTGCGCAAGGACCGAGTCGTCTTTATCGAGATCGACCGAGGGGTCCCGCTCTAGAATTGTTTCCAACGTCCGCAGCGCGGCCTGGTGTTTGTCGATCAAGTCGTTGAGGTTTCCGACGACGCGCAACGCGGCCTCGTGGAGACGGGCTCCGACTTCGGCCTCATGTTGGCTGGTATGGACCCAGTTCAGGGCGACGTTGAGCGCCAGGAATGGCACGGCTGTGGCGAGCAGGAATCCGCGTGACAGATGAGTTCGGAGCGGCTGCGCCTTGGACGCGGCGGCCGCGAACCACTGGGCCAGGCGGGGCCAGCCGGTAAGCAGGTCCGCCAAGGTCACGTCCAGCAGACCGTTCAGAAGGTTCTTGATGTTGACCGCCCAGGGCGGGGCGCCGTTAAAGGCGAATCCGCCGTGGTTCAGTAGCAGCACGATCGGTATGCCCGCCAGGCACCAATACAGAGCGTCGGCTACCAGCGGCGAGACGCGACGGCGCGCGCACCAGCCCACGGCCACAACCTCCAGCGCGTGGGTCAGGAGCCCTCCCGCACTGTGAAAGTGAAAGACATTGGGAAGCTGCCCGAGAATCGCGGTGATCAGGCCGTACCACGGCCCCAGGGTGAGTGCGACTGTCAGGGAGAACACGCCCCCCAGTGACATCCGCGCGCCACCCAGCACGTCGACCGTGAAGAGATTGACGATCAGTGCCGCTACGCCAGCCGCTAGCGTTGCCAGCAGGCGCCGCCGGACGACCGAGTCCATGTGAAGGCGCGATGACACTTTTCCCCACTTAGGTGTTCGGCTTACCGGGTATAGACTTTAGTGTTGGTTCCCAAAAAAGGGTGGTGGCTTCCGCTTTGACGAACCCCGCCCGACCAGCCCCGCCCGTCAGGGCGGGGTTATTAGAAATTAGAAACACCCGTTGCTGGTGCCCCTCGACCGCATCTGTTATCCTCGAAAGTTGGGTTCCTGAATACCGCAAAATCTGTGTCAACGGCCTGAGGTTCGTATGTCCGGTCATTCAAAATGGGCAACCATCAAGCATAAGAAAGCCGCCCTCGATTCCAAGCGAGGGAAGAGCTTCACTCGCGTCATCAAGGAAATTACCATCGCCGCCCGCAACGGCGGGGATCCGGACATGAACCCCCGTCTGCGGACCGCCGTCACGGCGGCCAAGGCGGTCAGCATGCCGGCCGATAACATCAAACGCGCCATCATGCGCGGCACCGGCGAGCTGGAAGGCGGACAGATCGACGAGATCATGTTCGAAGGCTATGGGCCGGGAGGCGCCGCCGTGCTGGTGCTGGTGG